>DOJA01000297.1:0-7856 GCA_003511945.1 Phycisphaerales bacterium
GCCGGAGGGTCCGGGGGGGGCGGGGGAGCGCCGCTGGCGCTGACAGACCTCTTTGAGGATGATGTCACCCGGCAGGACCTGGTCGATGCGCTCGACCAGATGCACCAGCCCCGCGACGCCTTCAAGATGCTGTACCAGTGCATCCTGGAGCACTGCTCGAATGTGACCGAGGAGCAGCAGAAGTGGAAGATCCCGCGGCTCGTGCTGGAGACCGTGCGAAAGCAGCAGAGCGAGCGGGTGCAGCAGTTTTTCAAGGGCGTCCGACCGGCGTAGGAGCCGGGCGCGGGTTCAGCGAGACTCTGACCACAGGGAGAATGATCGTGAAGGCATCTCAGATTGCGGCGCTGGTGTTGGGCGCGGCGTGCTCGGCGGGCGTGCTGCCCCTGACCGGTTGCTCGACGACGCCATCGAGCCAGGCGGACCGCGACGCGCTCCGCGACCGCGCGGAGGCGACGATCGGCGAGTTCAAGCGCAGGGACGCGGGGATGGAGCGGTTCTTCTCGAGCGCCCACGGCTACGCGGTGTTCCCGGAGATCGGCAAGGGCGCCGTGGGCGTGGGCGGGGCCTACGGGCGCGGCGTGGTGTTCGAGCGCGGCGCGTTCATCGGGTACTGCGATGTCTCCCAGGGCTCTGTCGGGCTCCAGCTGGGCGGGCAGGCGTTCCGCCAGGTCATCTTCTTCCAGAGCCAGGCCGCCTTCGACCAGTTCAAGGGCGGGCAGTTCGCCTTCAGCGCCAACGCCAGCGCCGTCGCGGCGGACGCGGGCGCCTCAGCCGCGGTGGACTACCGCGACGGCGTCGCTGTGTTCACCATGACGACCGCGGGTCTGATGTACGAGGCCTCGATCGGCGGCCAGCGGTTCACATTCGACCGGGCGGAGTGAGCCGCCGCCGCTCCGGACCCGGCCGGACCGAGCACCGGCGGGTCCGGGTGTCGGTCAGCGGGACTGCAGCCAGACCTTGAGCTGCGCCGCGTCGGCGGCGTCGGCGGCGCCGTCGCTGTTGAGGTCCCGCGGGCTGAGGTGCCACAGGTACAGATCGTCGGCGTCGACTCGGGCGTCGTTGTTCAGGTCGGCGGACTGCGCCAGCGGGGGCGCGTTGAGCCCCAGCGCGCGGGCGGCGTTGACCCGGCCGGCGCCGAGGCGCCCCTCGAAGCCGGGGTTCAGCGCGTCGATCGGGGCCGCGGTGGACGCGAGGCGGACGCGGAGCTCGTCGGGCGGGAGCAGCGGCGCGACGGAGCGCACCAGCGCCGCCGAGGCGCTCACGAGCGGCGCGGCGAACGAGGTGCCTTGCGCCTCGCCGTACCCGCCCCCGGGGGTCGGGCCGATGACGCCGACACCGGGCGCAGAGAGGGCGATCGGGGTTCCGTAGTTGGAGAACTCCGCCTTGACATCGGTGCTCGTGGTGGCGGCCACGCCCAGGGCTCCGTCGAGGGACAGAGAGGCGGGGGACCGCAGGGGGCTCTCCGTGTTCTCGTTCCCGGCGGAGGCGACGACCAGCGCCCCGGACGCGGTGGCGTACGCGACCGCCTCGCGGAGCAGGACCGGGTCGGCGGTCGTGCCCAGACTGATGTTGATGATGTCGGCGCCGGCATCCGCAGCCCGGTAGATCGCGCTGGTGAGGCGGAAGATGGTGGACCCCCCGTCGCTGTCCATCACTCGGATGGGGAGGATCAGCGCGTCCGGCGCGACGAGGCGGATGATCCCGGCGACGATCGTCCCGTGGCCGACGGCCTCGTCGATGAGCCCGTCGTTGTCGTTGTCGATGAGGTCGGGGGCGTCCGAGGTCCCCGCGCCGTCGCCGACCAGGTCGATCCCCCCCGGAGCGAGGGCGCCGGCGAGGAACGCGTGGTTGGCGTCGGCGCCGGAGTCGATGACCGCGACGAGCACCCCGGCGCCGGACGACGCGGAGCGGGCCTCCGGAGCGTCGATGATGTCGATGGACTCCTGCGCGAGCATCGCCGGGCCGGTGCGGGGGAGGAAGATGCTCTGGGTGCCGGGCTCGGGGTTGATGTCCTCCGCGATGCTGTTCAGTTCGGCGACCACCAGGTCGGGATCGCCCGCGATGAGCGCCAGGAACGCGGGCGCGTCGAGGGCGGCTGGGACCAGCAGAAGGTGGATGGGGCGTCCGGGGATCGATTCGATCGTGACGGAGGCGTAGCGGGCGTTGAAATCGGCCAGCAGCGCCCCGGGGACGAGTTCGACGACCACCTGATTGGGGATGAAGGGGGGATCGTCGGCGCGGGCAACCCGGGCGAGCCCCACGGCGCCGGCCAGGATCGCAGGGAGCGGGATTGCGGTTCGTCGAGACAGGGTCAGCACGACACCGATCCTTTCACAAAGAGCCCCGCCCGCAGGGGGCGCGGCGGCGCGGAGGGGTCGTCGGCATGGACGAGCATAGTCAGGGCCTGCGAGACGGGGACGCCCCGCGCCAGTTCCGCATGGAAGCGTGGGAAGAAGTGCTCCGCAGCGGCGTCGTGGAGCGGCCAGTGCGACGCCACCACCGCCCGCGCTCCGGAAGCCAGGAAGGCCCGGGCCAGCCCGAACCGGTCCTCGCCCGTTCGATCGGAGGATCGACCCGTCTGGCAGCCCGCCAGCACGATGGCCGCCCCCGGGCGGACGCGTCCGAGGAACTCGCGCGCGGTGCACCACCGGTCGGCGAGCCGGAGGCGGGAGGACATGGGGCGCTCAGGATCAAAGACGCAGTGGGTCGCGAGGTGGAGCAGGTCGGCGTGGCGCATATGGTCGAGCACGCGCTGCGCGGTTGCGTCCCGCGCGGTGAGCAGCGTCGCGTCCCGGGCGGCGCCGGCGACAGCGCGGGCCTCGTGCTCGGCCCGCGGGGCCGAGTCGTCCGCGACGCCCACGATCAGCGCGCCGTGGGAGGCCTCGTGCTCGGGGGGCGCGGCCCGCAGGACGGCGGCCGTCGCGCTGGGCGCGGTGACGACCGAGGGCGGGCGGCGCGCGACTGGGAGCGTCCCCAGCAGCGCCGGCCACGGGAGCCCGTGCAGCGGACCGAAGGGAACGATCGCCAGCGCCGAAGGGGCGAGCATCTCCCCGATGGGATCCCAGACCAGCCGGCGCAGCGCGAGGAGCGCGCCATCCCAATGGGACTCGTCCGCCGGCGCCCACCGCCCCGTCAGGGCGACGCGATCAGCGATGAAGCGGAGGCGCTCGATCGCGCGAGCGGCGTCGGAGACGCGGGCGAACCCACGCGCAACCCGGACGGCTCCCCCCGTAAGCGCCTGAGCGCTCAGGGTGTCGTCTTCGGCGAAGTACGCCACGATCCCCTCGTGCGGCGCGAGGGACGCGCAGACCGCGTCCAGCCCCAGAGGGGAAGAAAGCGAAGGAAGCGTCCCCGCGGTCTGTGCGAGGCGCTGGCGGAGCAGCTCGCAGCGCCGCTCCAGTTCGCCCGCGCGATGGACCGCGGAGGACGGCGCTCCCCGCGCGGCCCGAGCGGGGTTCACGCCCAGTTCCGAATAGACGGCCGACAGCTGGGAGGCCGCTTCGAGGTGCTCGGCCCGCGCCGCGCGGAGGGTCGGGGACTCCGCGTCGGCTTCAGCGGTCGTGGGAGTGCCCACCGGCGCGAGTGTCCTGGCCCGCATGCGCTCCAGGGCGTCGAACGCGCGGGCGTCATCGCCGGGGGCGGAACGGTCGAGGAAGGCGCCGGCAGCGTCGAGGTAGGCCCCCTGACGCGAAGCGCCGACACCCGCCCGGGCCTCCAGGAACGGCGTCGCTTCGCGGAGTTCCTCGATGGCGCGGATGGACTCCGCGGCTCGGTCGGCGGCTTCGCCCATCGCGCCGCGGAGGCGGGCCCGGCGGGTGTGCAGAGCGAGCGCCGTGGCGCGAAGGGGAAGGATGTCGACCGCGTCGAGCACGGTGCGGGCCTCGTCCAGCGCCCGGGTGGCTTCGTCCTGGAGTCGCGCGTCGAGCGCCACCGAGGCGGCGTGCAGCAGCACCCGCGCCCTGCGCACGGGCGCGGCGCGAAGGAACTCGGCGGCGTCGCGCAGCGTGGCGAGCGCCCCGGGGGCGTCCCCTGAAGCAGCGAGCGACAGGCCGATGCCCGCGCGGGCCTCGGCGGCGAGGGGCTCCAGGCCGCACTGGCGGAGCGCGGGTTCCGCGGCGCGCAGGACCTCGTCCGCCTCGCCAGGGTGTCCGCTCGCGACCAGCAGCAGGCCCAGCGAGAGACGCGCGCGGGCCGACTCGCGGGCCAGCCCCGCCTGCTCCAGGCGCGGGGTCCACTCCCGCAGTCGATCGATGGCGGCGTCGCGGGCGCCGATGGCGGCCAGCATCTCCGCCTCCTCGCAGGCGAGGCGTGCGACATCGGGCCCGGCGCCGACGCCTTCGAACGCCGCACGGGCCAGCTCCGTGCGCTCGAGCGCCTCGTGAGGGCGTCCCAGCCGGCCCAGAAGGTCGGCGATATTGCCCAGCGTGATCGCGCGGGCGTGCGCGGCGCCGGCGGCCTCGAAGCACCCGACCGCACGCTCGAACGAGCGCCGCGCCTCGGTGAAGCGGTCGAGGTCGAGCAGCGCTTCCGCCCGGTTGCTCAGCATGGCGCCCATCGCCACGCCGTGGTGCGCGAGTCCAGGTTCGGACAGGTCGAACCGCGCCAGCGCTTCTTCCGGGAGGCCGCGCATGCGAAGGACGATCGCCAGGTTCACGCCCGCGCGGGCCGCATCGAACGCCGACGAGTGGGCGGTGTGGAGTTCAAGGGCGCGCTCGGCGGTGTGCTGGGCCTCGTCCAGCCGCCCAAGCCGTGCCAGGGACTGCACCGCGGCGGCGCAGGCGCCCGCCAGTGCGGACGGGGGACCCGCGAGCTCGAGGATGGAGATCGCGTGCCGCAGGTGGGCGAGCGCGCTCTCGAACCGCCCGGCATAGCACTCGGCGTGCCCGAGGGCCGCCAGGGCGTCGGCCTGGGCCGGCGTGCCGGGGCCGGCCGCGCGGACGAACCGCTCGGCCAGGTCGATGGCGCCCGTCAGGTCATGGAGCGCCAGGTCCTTGACGCCCGCCGCCAGTCGCCCCGCGACGCCACGATCCGACAGTCGCCCGGACGAGGCGGCGCTGTCGATCTCCTCCGCGAGCGCATTGGTGCGAGTGACGGTCTGGACCACGGCGGGGCTCAGTGAGAAAGGGTGACCCGAGGGACGAGCATCGCGGAATCCTTGAATCGGACGAGCAGGGCGGTGTCTCCGGCGCGGGTGGTGAACTCGAAGAACCCGGAGTCATCGACCGGGGCAGAGCCGCCCTCGTCCGCGCCGGACGGCGAATAGTGGATCGTCTGCGCCGGGTCTGGCCCGAGAACCTGGCCCAGCACCGTCACCTCGTCGGCGCGCCCCGGGGCGGGGTCGATCTTGAGATCCAGGGCGGCGCCCCCTTCGGTCTCGTAGATGAGGCGCCGGGAGTCGTGCTGACCACGGAACCCGGCGAGAGCCGGGCCGGAGGCGGCGCTGTCGAATGAGAGCGAGGCGACCGCACGAGAAGCAAGGCCCACAAGCTCGCGCCACAGCATCGACGCGGGGCGCGGCGCCAAGGACTTCAGGGCGGTCTTCGGGCCATCCGCGACAGCAAAGGCGGCGTCCAGCGCCGGGGCGCGCCCCAGCGCTTCGAGGGTTCCCCTCACGCGGGCGGCTTGAGCCGCCAGCACGGGGTCGCGGGCCAGGGCGTCCCGGATGGCCTCGGCCTCCCGGGGTTCGAGTTCACCCAGTGTCCAAGCAACCAGGCGTTCAGGTTCGATCACGGCGGGCCTCCTGACCGGCTGGAGGGGACCGGCGCCGGGGCTGATACACGCCCCCCCGCAGAATCAGGCGTCTGGTCCGCGAAGAGTTCCTGCAACTTGGCCAGGCACCTCTTGCGGGTGGGGCCGATGCTCCCGACCGGGATGTTCAGCGAGGCCGATATCTCGGTGTAGGCCGGTTCCGGCGCCCGGAAATAGAGCATCGACAGCAGATCCCGGCAGCGCGGCCCCAGGGACGCCAGGGCGTCGCGGAGGCGCTGGTGCTGCTCGATCGCCTCCACGGCTCGATCATCCGGCGGGGCGGGCGGATCGGAGGAGAGCGACTCCGACCCGTGGCGCCGGCCCCGGGCGACGCACCGCCAGCACTCGCGCCGAGCCGTGGTGGAGATCCACGCGGGCAGGCGCTCATCCTCGCGGATCGTGTCGATGTGGGCGGCCAGCGTCGCGAAGACCGTCTGCGCGACATCGTCGCACAGGTCGTCCGGGAGCCGGTGGGCTCGCGCGATGGCGTACACCAGGCCCGCGAACCGCTCGACCAGCCGCGACCACGCGCGCTGGTCGCCGGCGCGGCAGGCCAGGAGAAGTTGCGCGACGGGCTCGTTCACGGGATCCCCGGCTCCTTCGCGGCCGCGGGGCGGAGCGCCCGGTGCCGTCCGGATGGTAGACGCGCGAGGGCGGGGCGCAAATCGGCGGGCCGCGTGTATCAGCGCGAGCGGGCCGTGCTCTGGAGGGGTGCGTCGTCGGTCGATGGGCAGGCGCCCGCGGCCAGGCGGCGATGCGGACAGAACACCCAAGAAGGAGAGCACACATGAACGGCAAGCAGAACTGGAAGCTGGCGGCGGCGCTCGTCGCGGCGTGCGGGGCGGCGGCCTCGGCGGGCGGGACGGACGCCGGGTCGGGCGAAGAGCTCGCCACCGACGGCGGCGCGTCGCGGTCATCGGGCATGGTGGCCGCGGTGACGGCGGCCTTCCGCCTCCCCGGGCTCCTCAGCATCACCACCGACAACGCCCAGCAGCAGATCGAGGTCACCGTCGGCCCGACTCCGGGCGAGGTCCGCGTCAGCGGCGTCTCCACCATCCCGTCCGACTTCGTGTTCACCGATGTGACCGCCATCGAACTCACCACCGGGTCGGCCAACGACTTCGTCGAGTTCCGCCTCCAGGCCCCGATCCTTCCCACCGTCTCGATTGACACCCGCGGCGGGGAGTCGGATGTCAAGGTGATCTACCAGATCAACGCGACGCCCGAGTTTGTCGCGTCCTCCGTCTCGGTGCTGGGCGGCCCGGTGCTGGACAAGGTGGCCTTCGAGGTCTTCTCCGAGGCCGCCGGGTTCAGCGCGGACTGGTCCGTCAACCATGGCGCCGGCAACAACGAGGCATCCGCGAATGTGCAGCAGAACGCGGCGAGCGAACTGCTCTCACTGAACTTCAACGGCGCCTTCGACCGCGGGACGGACAAGGTCGCGTTCAGCGTCATCTCCAACGCCGCCGTCTCCAGCGTCAACCTGGGCGGCACGATGGGCGCCGGGCACGACAGCGCCCTGCTCGTCATCGAGACCCTCTCTCCAGCCATGAACAGCGCGTCCTTCAACCTTGACCTGGGCGGGGGCAACGATGTGGCCGAGACGCTCTTCGTCTCGCGCGGCGGGGTCTTCAACACCGCCGGCTGGATCTCCGGCGGGTTCGGGCTTGACTCCATCAAGCTGAACCTCGAAGGCGACGGGCGGATCGACACCCAGTTCGCCGGCGGGGGCGGGGCCGATGTCCTGGACATGGCCCTCAAGGGCGCCATCGACGGGCTGCCCCGCCTGCTGGGCGATGGCGGCAACGACATCCTCAAGCTCGTGGTCGACGGGCCGCGCCTCGTGACCCCCTTCATCGACGGCGGCGCCGGCTTCGACGAGGCGATCGGCTTCGGCACCATCATCAATGTCGAGAAGATCAACTGAGCGATCTCTGACGGATTTCGTCCTTCTCCCCTCAATCCGCCCGCCCCGGAACGCCCATCGGCGCTCCGGGGCGGGCGGTCTTGCGCGGCGACGGTCCGCGCGGACCCCCGGCTTCGGCTCCAGACCTGCATGGCGTCCCGCGCGGTGTGACCCCCCAACCCCGGTGGGACGGGCGGCCCGC
>DOJA01000297.1:7924-13508 GCA_003511945.1 Phycisphaerales bacterium
GGGCGGCCCGCCCGTCTCTCCCGGCGCTGCGGAAGGCATTCTGCGGCTCCCCAGGCACGCTCGCGCGCAAGGGGCGTTCTATCTGTCAACGCCGCGTCCCGCATGATGGCACTCCGCAACCGGTGTCGGCTCGGCGTGTCGCTGTGCAGGACGCTGGGGCTGTGGGGGTCATCGAGGAGATCGTCATGCGACAGAACGGAACAACAGTGTTGCTCATGGCAGGGGCGATCGCGCAGCTCACGGGTTCGGCGATGGGCGCCGGCGTCACCAACGGCGGGTTCCGCAACGGGCTCAGCGGCTGGACCCCGGTGACCGCGGAACAACAGATCTGGATCGGTGACACGATCACGACCGTCGAGGTGCTCGAGACCGCCTCTCCGAACTTCCCGGCGACTCAACGCGCGGTGGCGCATGTGCGGGCGTCCGCGTTCGCGCTGGGCGGTGAGGGCTGCCCGCCCCAGATCCCTGAGGACGGCGGCATCCCGACGCAGACCATCTTTGGATTCTCGGATGCGTCCGCCGCGATCACGCAGGTCGTGGATTCGATCGACGCCACCACGCTCACGATGGATGTGGCCGCGGAGATGAAGGTGAGTTCGATCATCTTTGCAGAGACCTGGGCGGATTCGAGTGTCGTGGTCACCCGCGTGGCGAGCCCGGACGACTCGGGTCCTCCTGTGTCGATCGAGGTGCCCCTCGCCCAATCCCTATATTTCTTCGGGGTTGAGTGCGACGCGACCGGCGAGAGTTCTTCGCTTCCATTCACGACGCTCTCGATCAACCTGGCCCAGGCGGGGTTTGCCCCGGGGGACACCATCCGCATCACCATTGAAGCGCGGGCGACGGTCGAGGGGATTCTCCCCCGGATGCTCGGACACAGCGATGTGGATGTCTGGGTCGACAATGTGCGTCTGGGCGGCAGTTGAGCACCCACGGAGCGCGTGATCCGCTGCGATCCCTCCAGGCCCGGCCTCGCGCGCCGGGCCTTTCTCTTTCGAGCGCCGCACAGAAGGACCTGCCCCCTCGGGTGGGACAGGCGTCCCGCCTGTCGCTCCGCCCTCTCGGGGTCATTCTGGGACCGGCTCCCGAGTCCCGCCGGGCGTGAGGATGCGCCCCATCAGCACCACGCGCTGGTCGTGCCCGCCCGCGCGGAGGACCAGTTGATCCAGGGCCAGGCCTCCGGCGCCCCGGGCGGCAGTCACGCGCACGCGGAGCGTCAGGGCGCCCTCCTCCCGGCTCATGCCCAGCAGTTCAGCGCTCAGCCCGCCTGGG
This sequence comes from Phycisphaerales bacterium, assembly GCA_003511945.1. Lineage (GTDB taxonomy): Bacteria > Planctomycetota > Phycisphaerae > Phycisphaerales > UBA1924 > UBA11155. Next base: position 9,197 of record DOJA01000297.1, read on the forward strand.
GGATCAACGCTCATGCTCTCCAGAAACAGCAGCGGATCGCCAACCTCGCCCCGGATCGTCACCAGCACGACGCGCGACTCGCCCGCGCCCACTTCGCCCAGCATCAGGCGGGGCGGGTCCACCGTCCAAGGCGTCGCGACGCGCGGCACCGACCACCCGGGCAGGGGGATGTCGATGATCGGCGAGTCGGGGTGGTCCGTCTCGACCACCAGCCACCGAGGCACCGCCTCGAGTGCGGGCAGCGACCAGCGCACCTCGTAGCGCGTCCGCGCCGGGTCGGTCTCGGGGTTGAACGCTCCGATGAAGTCCGGCGCCCTCCCCTGGACGCCCAGGACGCGGAACGGCGTGCCGCTCGCGCTCTCGAGTGTCAGGGTCCCGGCGTGGGACTGGCCGGGCGGGTCCGGGAGCAGTCGTGGGCGCACGCCGTAGTGCACATCGGCGGCCACCGTGAGCGACGCGGGCTGGGAGTACCCATCGACCATCAGGTCCACCCGGCGCGTGACCGGTGAAACCAGATCGCCGGCTTCGAGGATGACCGCCATAGATGTCGACTCCCCCGGGGCGAGCGTTGAGCGCGCGAGCGAGCCGGTGGTGCAGTGGCATGAGGTCTGCACGGAGGCGATCGTCAGGGGGGTGGCGCCGGCGTTCGTGACCGAGACTGTGGCCGCCCGGCTCGTTCCGGGAGGGAGGTCCCCCAGGTCCAGGACCGCGGGCTCGAACCGCAGCGGGGGAGGGCCGATCGTGGGTGGGGTCAACGACCGCCAGGTAGGACCGGACGGGGCAGCCGCGGACGGAACCGGGGATTGGGCGGCCGTCGTCGAGGCCACCGCCCCGAGGGCTATCAGCGTTCGGATCGTGTTCGGAGCGATGCGGCCCATGCCGGATTGATAGCCGGCTGACGAGGAAAGGCGAAACGCCGCACCCTGTGTTCGGAATAAGAACGGGCGATGGCCGCCGTGAGGTGTGCGGTCGGACGGTTGGATGATCCGTTCAGGAACAAGGGGATATGCCATGGAAGTCGAGACTGGGACTGTCGTCAAGGCGAGTCGCTGGACGCTCCGGCGCTGGAGCCGCTGGCTGGGGGCGGCGGCGGTGATGGGCGCGACCGCGGGCGCGGCGCTGGCGGGGGCGGACTCGCGCCCGACCGCCGAGGAGAGCGAAACGCTGGCCGCGCCCGCCTCCGGAGCGCTCCGGCTGGAGAACTTCGTCGGCGAGATCGAAGTGGTCGCCGTCGAGGGAGCGACGGAGGTCAAGGCCGAAGTGCTCAAGCGAGGACAGGGACGGTCGCAGAAGGAAGCGGAGGAAGCGCTGGATGAGATCAGCGTCTCGCTCTCGCCCGACGCCATGAGCCCGGGCACGCTCGTGGCTCGGGCCACGCTGCCCAACAAGTTGTTCAACTGGGGCGGCGACAACAAGCAGCACGAGGTGCAGTGGAGGGTGACCGCTCCCCCATCTGTAGTCTTGAAGATCACCAACGATGTGGGGGATGTCACCGTCAAGGGGTTCACCGCCGGCGCCCATCTTGCGACCGATGTCGGCGACATCGTCGCGGAAGGGATCATCAACGGCGTGCAGGCGTCGAGCCATGTCGGCGACATCGAAGTGTCAGCGTCAGGGGCCATTACCGCCAGGTCCGACACCGGCTCTGTCTCGGTGACGGTTCTCGACGGGCCAACGGGGTCGGTGACCGCTTCGAGCGATGTCGGCTCGGTGACCGTCACGCTCTCCGACGCATGGGCGGGAGATGTGGACATCAACACGGATGTCGGCTCCATCCAGAGCGGGGTGGCGTCGTTCGAGCCCGATGGGCGCCAGAGCGACCACCGCATGCGCGGCGCCATCGGCGGCGGCGGGGAGCACCGCCTGAAGGTCTCGACCGATGTCGGCGGCGTCATCCTCCGCCAGGGCAACGCCGACATCCACCGTCACCGCGGCTCACGGAACGAGGATCGGCGCAAGCGACCGCTCTGATGAATGCGCCCGCGCTCCGCACGACCCACCGTGCGAGCCGGATGACATCGGCCGAAGCGCTCTTCACAAAAAGACCTACCCCCTCTGGTGGGACAGGCGTCCCGCCTGTCTCTACCGGCCCTCTCTCAGTGATTCTGTGAACGGCCCTCACGCCCACGGATCCGGTCCGTGGGCGTTGTTCATTTGCTCTCGCGCTGCCTGCCCTCGATCGTCAGCGTCGCGCGCCGGGAGCGGGGGCGACGCCTTCGCCCGCGCCCTCCGAACAGCGCACCGACCAGCCCGCGCAGCACCCAGTACGCCGCGAACCCGGCCCCGGCGGTCGCCGCCCAGAACTGCCAGTCATGGACGGGCAGCGTCACGAGGCCCCCAGGGCGCGGGCGATGCTGTAGGCGAGCCACGCAGCGCCGTACGCGACCCCCGACATCCACGCGAACTGCAGCAGCGCCCACTTGGCGGCCCCCGCCTCGCGCGCGGTCACCACCAGCGTGGGCAGGCACTGCATCGCCAGCACATAGAAGACCAGCAACGACCACGAGGTGGACGCGGTGAAGATGGGCGTGGTCCCGTCGGACCTCCTCGCGGTGCGGATTCCCTCCAGCACGCCCTCGTCCTCCGCGTCGTCCATTCCCGTGGTGATGACCGCCATCGTCGAGACGAAGACCTCCCGGGCCGCGAACGAGGTGAGCACGCCCACCGTCAGCTGCCAGTCGTACCCCAGCGGACGGAACACCGGCTCGGCGAGCCGCCCAAGGCGCCCCGCGAACGAGTTCGCCGAGGCGTGGGCGGCCTCCAGCCGATCGGCGCGAGAGAGGAGAGCGTCCGCCGCCGCGGGATCGGCCGGGCGGACTTCCGCCGCGCTCGTCCGCAGCGCCTCGGCCTCCGGCGGCGGGGACACATGGGGGTACGCCCCCAGCCACCACAGCGCCACGCTGATCGCCAGGATGTTCGTCCCCGCGTTCCGCACGAACAGCACCGCCCGGTCCCAGGTGGAGATCAGCGCCGTGCGCACCGACGGGAGCTTGTACGAGGGCAGTTCCAGCGCCATCGGGCGGCTGCGCCCGCGGAGGATCGTCCGCCGCGCCAGGAGCGCGCTCAGCACCCCCGCGAGGATCCCAAGGGCGTAGGCCCCGATGAACGCCAGCGCCGCCCGGAGTGGGCTCCCCGGGAACAGCAGGCCCGTCACCAGCACATAGACCGGCAGCCGCGCCGAGCAGGTCATGAACGGCGCGACGAGGATTGTCGCCAGCCGTTCGCGCCGGTCGGGGATCGCGCGGGCCGCCATGATCCCCGGCAGCGCGCACGCGTGGCTCGAAAGCAGCGGCACGAACGCGTGACCCGGCAGCCCGAACGGGCGCAAGGCCCGGTCCACCACGAACGCCGCCCGCGCGAGGTAGCCCGTGTCCTCCAGCAGCGAGATCAGCAGAAACAGCAGGCAGATCTGCGGCAGGAACACCAGCACGCCCGCGATCCCGGGCACGACGCCCCCCGCGATGACATCGTGGATGACGCCCGGCGGGATCACCCCCGCGACGGCCCCGCCCAGCAGCGCAAACAGCCGGTCGATCCAGTCCATCGGATGGGCCGCGAGGGAAAAAATCACCCAGAACAGCCCGCCCATGATGAGCCCGAAGCACGCGACTCCCGCGACCGGGTGCGTGAACAGCGCGTCCAGGCGGTCCGTCAGCCGGTCCTCGTCCGCGCCGGGAGACGCCGTTGTGCAGCGGAGGTGGATCCCCTCGGCCCAGCGCGCCAGTTCGTCCTCTCCCGCAGGCGGGGTGGTGTTCGGGATGCGCGGGTCCGCGAGCGCGCGGAGGAGGGCCTCGAGCCCCTCTCCCGTGCGCGCGCTGCAGGGCACCACAGCGCAGCCCAGCGCGCCCGCGAGCGCCGGAGCGTCGATCACCACGCCCCGCTGGCGCGCCAGGTCCAGCATGTTCACCGCGACGACCGTCGGCAGGCGCCGGCGCAGCGCCTCGCCCACCATCACCAGCCCCCTGGAGAGGTTGAGCGCATCAACGACCACGCACAGCGCGCGGGGCGGGGCGAGCGACTCGCCGCGCGGCGCGAGCTGGCCCGCGAGCACCTCGCGGCAGACCGCCGCCTCGCCCTGGTCGAGCTCAAGGGAGTACACCCCGGGCAGATCGATCAGTTCCGCCACCCCCGCACCCACGACGGGCAGGTGCAGGGCGCCGACTCGGGCGTCCTGCGTGGTGCCGGGGAAGTTGGCGGTCTTGTGGCGCAGCCCGCAGAGCCGGTTGAAGAGCGTGGTCTTGCCGGTGTTGGGGTTGCCCAGGAGCGCAAACCGCCAAGTCCCGGACGCACCCCCGGACGCACCCCCGGACGC
>DOJA01000019.1:0-430 GCA_003511945.1 Phycisphaerales bacterium
CAGGTTCTGGCCACGATGATTGAAGCGGAACTCGCACTCCTTGAGGTGGAAGAGGAAGGTGTGCGGATGCATGCCACGGAAGCGCGCCATGCGCGTCTTGGCGTAGCCCCAGAAGCCCTCGATGCCGTTGATGTGGTTGCCACGGACGCGGCGGCTGCTGAACTCGTTCCTTCCGTGATCGACGCGGAGGTGCTTCCTGTAGCCCATGTCGACCAGGCCGTCGTAGCCCTTCCATCCGTCGGAGTGAACGATCGAGCGGATGTCGACTTTGCCGCGAATCGCCCGCAAAAGCGTGTGTTTCGAGCAGTCGGGGACGACCTCGGTGTACACCTTGCCGTCGCGTTTGAAGAGGCCGAAGACGATGGTCTTCTTCCCCGCCCCGCGTCCTGCCTTGCCCTTGACGCGTCGCGGCCCGAAGTAGCTCTCGTCG
>DOJA01000019.1:604-4716 GCA_003511945.1 Phycisphaerales bacterium
TCGCGCAGGCAGGCCAGCAGACGGTTGACGGTGTTGCGGTTGAGCCCCGTGAGCGAGGCGATCTGGACAGCGGTGAGGTCGGCGGCCACGCACCGGACAAACCGCCGGAAACGAGCCTCCGAGATCCTGGAACGGATGACATAGCGATTCTTCACGGGAAAACCAGCCTATCCGGAAGGTCCGGGCTGGCTCAGCTAGTCATGACCCATGGTCGATTACCTCCGACGCTGCGGCTACTCAAGCCGAAAGATCGCCGGGTTTGATCTTCATACGCGCTTGTACCATGATCTGGGCCTGTACGGCGACGACGCTGAAGCAGTCATGGAAGAACTAGTCGTTCGCTACCATGTTGATCTGGCCGGTTTCGACTTCGACAGGTTCTTCCCGCCTGAGTATCCAGGTAAGAATCGGCTGACCGTGGCCCTATTGTCGCTTGTACCCTTCGCTCACCATATTTGCACGAAGCGAGAGAAGTACGAACCGCTCACACTTGAAAGAATTGAGCGCGCGTTGCGCAGCGGGCGGTGGGGTGACTGATACGCTTCACCGCTCTTCCTCAGGCATGATGTCGTCGCAGGCGCAGACGGATCGGAGGCGTTCGGGGGTGATTTGCCGCCACGCCTCGGCCCCCGCGTCGAGCAGGTCGTCGTAACCGTCGTACGCGCGGTTGCTCAGGTAGTGGCTGCGCAGGTACGTCCACAGCCGCTCCACCGGGTTCAACTCCGGGCTGTACGGCGGCAGCTACAAGATGGTGATGTTGTCGGGCACGACCAGCTTCTTGGCCTTGTGCCAGCCGGCCTGATCCATGATGAGCACCGCGTGATCGCGCGGGCCGAGCTCCTCGCCGAGCATCTTCAGGAAGACGCTCATCGTGCCCGTGTTCACACGCGGGGCCTGCAGCGCCACGCTCGCGCCCGTCGCCGACTCGACCGCGGCGTACAGGTACACCCACTCGTAGCGCGTCTGCTTCACCGCCGTCGGCCGCGAGCCGCGCGGCGCCTACACGCGCGTGGTCGTGCCCTGCTGGCCGAACCGCGCTTCATCCATGAAGAAGACACGGACACGCCCGCCGTGCGGCGTGAGCGCAGCGCGGACGGTGTTCACACAAAGGGGGCGCTCTCGTCCTTGAACTTCGTCTGGGCCGCGAGGTCCTGCTCTCGTGGCGCGGACGCGGCGCAAGGCACGAATAGCCCATGGAATGGAGCGTGCGGTAGACGCTCGACAGCGACACCTCGGCCCCGAGCTCCTCGCGCAGGATGCGCTGCACATCCTTGCCGCGGAGCGTGCAGACCTTGTCCTTTGATGTTGGCCCCGCGTCGAGGCGGGCCTTGAGCTTCTGGGCCGCGGCCCCGCGGATCTTGGGCCGGCTCCCCCCGCGCGGCTTGTCCCGGAGCGCATCGATCCCGCCGTCGCGGTAGGCGTACGCCCAGCGTTGCACGAACGCCCGGCTGCGGCAGAGCATCCACGCGATCGTCAGCGCCTGTGCCCCCGACGCCGCGTGGAGCGCCGCGAGATTACGGTCCTTCTGCTCGGCGTCCCGCTCGGCGCGGGCCAGCGCCCGAAGCCTGACCTCGTCGCCCGTCTCACGCTCTGTGATCAGCATCGTCGGCCTCCGTGCCGACCGGATCATCCCACGCCGCCGACGATCGCGCTACCGCACAAACGCTGAACCGCACGCGAGACTCAGCGGGGAGGCGGATCATATCAATAGGTCAGCAAGAGACGATCAGCCACCCCTTCACCTTCGAGGGTCTGTCCACTCATCTGGAGACGGCGCAGCATCGAGCGCCCGCAGTTGACCAGGACTTCTCGCTCGAACAGGCCATTCGGGATCGGCAGGTCACACACCTTGTCCCCGCTCCGTTTCGTGCCGTCGATGCTCAGAGCCACATAGACGCCGCGCCTCTTGCACTCCGCGATGACGCCCAATAGGTCCGCCAGCCGGAATGTCTGAGCGCCGTACAGAATGGCTTGGGAGTGGGTGTAGGGGGGATCGCAGTAGACCAAATCGCCCGGCTTGGCCCGGCTGATGGCGTCCCGGTAGTCCAGCCGCGCAAACTCCGCTCCCTTCGTGCGTCGGTGCCACTCATCGACGCGGGCCGCGAAACTGGCGGGAGGTATGGGCGTGTGCGGCCCGCACGGGGTGGACATGTAGCCATCCGCTTGCCGGAAGCGGACCACGCCCGCGTAGCAGGATCGGCAAAGGAACAGGTAGTCGGCCCCGTTGGGCTTGGCGTTGTACGAAGCCTTGATCCGTTCGTACTCAGCCACCTTCTCCCCGGCCATCACTTGCCGGTGCCGTTCCGCTTACCAACGCTTCAACTTCGCGGGGTCCGCGTGCAGCGTCTGCCAAATCTCGACTAGCGGCGCGAAGGTGTCCGATGCGAAGGCGCTGCGGGGCTGGAGAGTCGCCAATACCGCTCCGCTGCCCACGAACGGTTCGTGGTATGTCCCGAAGTCTTCCGGGAAGTAGGACACGATCTCATGCGCCATCCGCTGCTTGTTCCCGATCCATCTCAACAGCCCCGTCTTGAACGGGGCCACGGCGGTATGTCGGCCTTCTCCGAACAGCAGCGTTTGCATCGTCGGATCGTCCGCCTTCCGTGGCTATCGGGCAAGTCGCGTCATGGCGCCGGCACCGCATGTGAGTTCTGCAATTGCATCAAGGCTTCGTAGTGTCTATCGATGGCGACTCGCGCCAACCTCGCCGAGAATGAACGCCTCTTGTCGCTTGTCCGACAGATGCGCGTTGACGCGAGGCTGCGCCAGGCTGACCTAGCCAAGAAGCTTGGCGAGCCGCAATCGTTCGTCAGCCGATACGAGTCCGGGGAACATCGCTTGGATGTTCTGGAACTGCGGCAACTCTGTACGGTTCTGGGTGTCTCCCTCGCCGACTTCATCAAGCGTCTTGAGGGAGAGTCCCGTTGAGGCCCGACCCACGATTCCTCAATCAGCCAAAGCACTTCTAGGCCAACGCGCGCAGCGTCAGTCAACATGTCGGCTACACGGCGCGGGGCACGGGCCAGATTCTGGTTCCGACCTTGCCCATGATTCTGGAGGCACTTCGGGAACTTTCGCTGGGGTCCTCGCATATCGTCGGCGCTGATGGCAAGCCCACCGAAATCGGCGCGTCTCTTGTCGCCTACTTCGCGTATCGCGCTGAACTGCTGAACAAGTGTGTTGAGCCGCGACTGATGAACGCGGAACAGGCTGCGGCGGCCTTTGCCCAGGTCAAGGCGGCTACGAACTCCCGGCTTCCGATCCCCATGAACAAGCAGAAGGGGGAGAAGAAGCAGCCCGCTCAGTTGACCGCGATGGTCGCCATGCTCATCGACACCAACATCGGTGGGCTTCCGTGCGACTATGACCCGCGCGAACTCACCACGCTTACCCAGGGAGGCGCGCCGCTCCGCACGCTGGCGCGGCGGGTCGATGGTGCGTTCCCGTCCGCGAAGAATCCGCTGGCGGTTTGGGAGATCAAGGAGTACTACTACACCACCACCTTCGGCAGCCGCGTGGCCGATGGTGTCTACGAAACCCTGTTGGACGGAATGGAACTTGAAGAAATGCGCCAATCCGAAAGGGTGGATTGCAAACACTACTTGATGATCGACGCCCGCGACACATGGTGGGATTGCGGGCGTTCATGCCTGTGCCGCATCGTTGACATGCTCCATATGGGCTATGTCGATGAAGTGCTGGTCGGTCGTGAAGCTGTCGAGCGGATGCCCGAGATTGCGCGCGAGTGGACCGGTATGTCTCGCGCCCGCCAGTCGTGCGATCGGTAGAACAACGAGGCCCCTGCGTGGGCCCCCGGCCCCCGGCCCCGGCTTCCGGACGCCGGCCCCAGGCCCCCGCACGCCGGTCCGCCGGTCAACCGAGGGCACCGATCCCGCCGTCCGACGCGGCGGAGATGTCTCCGCCCTTGATCGTCGTCCCCGGCCCACCGCCGCCCCCGGGAGGTGCCCTGCCCGGGCCGCGCCGCAGGTCAACCGGGCCGCGTCGGGAGCCCGAGCCGCGCGGGCTCGGAGTGGTGTCGGGCGCTGACGGCCCGTCGGACCGGGGAGGTGCGCGCCCCGCGCGGCGCGAACCTGGCGCCGAGGCGGGGGGGG
>DOJA01000019.1:4845-12993 GCA_003511945.1 Phycisphaerales bacterium
CGCCGGCAGGCGGCGCCAGACGAGAGCGAGCCAGACTGCTTCGAGTATTGCTCGCAGACTGTAACCGGGGCGCGGAGTGTGGCATCCCATCAGCCAGGGTGTACGCCGCTGGTGAGCCCCGGGTTGGGCTCGTGCCCCCGCTGATTGATTCGTGCTCCGACTGATGGTCCCGCGTCATCCGATCGTTCGCCGCGTCACGGCTCGGCGGCGATCGGTGCGACGCGCCCCCTCGTGCTGCCTTCTGCTGGTCCGGTCGTGAGTCTCACTCGCCGGGCCTGTCTCGCACACCGCGCTCAAAGGAGTCCCTGATGAATCGCAAGCCCATCTCGTTCGCACTTGTTGCTGGAATCGGCGTGCTCGGAGTCGCGGTCGGCGCCGGCGGGCGTCCCACCGAGAGCGCGCCGTCCGCGTCCATTGCCATAGCGACGACCCACACGCTCACCCTCGAGGGCGCCAATCGGGTGCTCGCTGCGGCCATCGCGAAGGCGAAGGAGAAGAGTGCGGGCGGCGCCATCGCTGTCGTCGATCACGGCGGCAGCCTCATCGCGTTCCAGCGCCTCGACGGCACATTCCCGGCGGGCGCGGCCGTGTCGCTCGGGAAGGCGCGCACATCGGCCGTCTTCAAGAAGCCCACCAAGGCGTTCGAGGACTCGATCAACGGCGGACGCACCGCCCTCGCGGCCGTGCAGGAGATGACTCCGCTCCAGGGTGGTGTCCCGATCCTCGTCGATGGTCATGTCGTCGGCGCCATCGGCGTCAGCGGCGCGCACAGCCAGCAGGAGGATGAGGAGATCGCGCTCGCCGGCGCTGCCGCCGTCGTCGCCCAGGCCTCAGGCGCAGCGCGGTAACTGTTCGTCTGCCACGCATGACATAGGAACCTATGCAAAGGAGCATTCTCATGAATTCAACGAAATCGCGTCTGGTGTGCCTCGCTCTCCCCGTTGCTGCGGCGCTCACGCTCGCCGCCGGGTGTTCGTCAGCGGGCCGCTGCGTCGGAGCGGAGGGAGGCGTCGTGCAGAGCGGGGATCAGAAGATCCTGCTCAACCTCGACCGCGAGGGAGTGGCCATCCAGGGCTACGACCCCGTTGCGTACTTCACCGAAGGCAAGCCCGTCATGGGCGACTCGAAGATCCGCTCCTCCCACGGCGGCGGCGTCTACTGGTTTGCCTCCGTATCGAACAAGGCGATGTTTGACGCGAACCCCGCGAAGTACGAGCCGCAGTTCGGCGGGTGGTGTGCGTACGCCGCCTCCATCAACGCCCTCTCGCCGATCGACCCGAAGTACTGGGAGATCGTCGATGGCCGGCTCCTGCTCCAGCACAACCAGAAGGCCTGGGACCTCTGGCACAAGGACGCCTCGGGCAACCTCGTGCTGGCGGACAAGAACTGGCCCGGGCTCGTCGCGAAGAACGGCTCGCCGCCGCGCACGCTGCTGAATGTCGACGCGGAGGGCCTGGCCCTCGAGGGCTACGACCCCAGTTCGTACTTCATCGACAACAAGCCGATCAGGGGCGACCCGGCTCTCGCACGCACCTATCAGGGGGCGACATACTACTTCGTCGACACGGCCCACAAGAACGCCTTCGAGAGCAACCCGGCGAAGTTTGTACCGAAGTTCGGCGGCTTCTGCGGGTACGCGGCCTCCATCAACAAGGTCTCGCCTGTCAACCCCGAGATCTGGCAGATCGTCGATGGACGCCTCGTCCTGCAGCACACCCCCGAGGCGTACCGGCTCTTCAACCAGGATGTCGCCGCGAGCAACGCGAAGGCCGAGCAGAACTGGCCCGGGCTGGTCCACCGCCGGTGCGGCGGCTGATCGGCGCCCGGGCGACTCTGACGACTCGTTTACGAACAGACCCACTCAACACAGCACGCGTCGTGCCGCTCGCTTTGCCCGCGGGCGGAGACGACAACAGGACACTCCCCATGCTCGTACACCGCGCCTCATCATTCATCGCGTTGATCGCCGTTTGCACGACGGTGACGCCCGCGCTCGCCGCCGACCAGTCACCGGATGTGCCGGACGCTGTGATCGACCTCCGCACGCCCGCGGGTGTGTCGCTCATCGCCGGTCAGTGGCGTTACACCGACGCACATATCATCGATGCCGACTTCCATGCGCCCGGCCCCGACAACAAGCCCACCGGGCCCGTCGTGCGGACGCACGACATCCATCCCCGGATCGGCTCGCCGGACTTCGAGAGCGCACCGTGGCAGGCCATCGGGCCGGACTCGCTCGAAGCGCGCCGATCCAACGGGCGACTGGCGTTCGGCTGGTATCGGCTCGACTTCACCACGCCGCAGAACATCGGCGACTTCGCTACGGAGGACTCGACCATCGTCCTCGAGCTGACTGTGGATGACTACGCGGAGGTCTGGGTCGACGGCGCGCTCTCGCAGACGCTCGGCCAGTCCGGCGGGGCGCTCGTCACAGGATGGAACGCGCCCAACCGCCTGACCATCACGCGCCACGCCAAGCCAGGGCAGCGGGTCCAGATCGCGGTCTTCGCGGCCAACGGCCCGCTGTCAGACCCGCCACCGAACTATGTGTGGTTCCGCTCCGCAACGCTCGACTTCTACAAGCCGGGCCGCGGATGGGTGAACACGCCGACGCCGGTCGCCACCGAACTCACCCGCCTGGACCCCGCCTTCGACGCGATCATCGCGCCGGGGACGAAGGCGGAGCGACTCGCCGACGGATTCTCGTTTGCCGAAGGCCCCGTCTGGGTGCCTCGACTTCCCCCAGGCAAGACCTACGGCGGGGGCGGCGCCGGCGGCTACCTCCTCTTCAGCGATCCGAACAAGAATGTCATCCATCGCTGGGACCCCGCGACGGGAGATGCCTCCATATTCCGCACCAAGAGCGGCTACACCGGCGTCGGCGGGGAGAACATCGGCGCCTACCACCAACCGGGCTCCAACGGGCTCGCGATCTCACCCGACGGCCGACTCACCATCTGCGAGCACGGCAACCGTCGCGTGACGCGCCTGGAACCCAACGGCTCGATCACCGTGCTCGCCGACCGCTCACAGGGAAGGCGACTCAACAGCCCGAACGACCTCGTCTACCGATCCGACGGCGCGCTCTACTTCACCGACCCGCCATTCGGCCTGCCGAGGGTCAACGACGACCCGCGCAAGGAACTGCCTTACAGCGCCGTCTTCTGCCTCACGAACGGCGCGCTCAAGCCCGTCGCCACCGACCTCAAAGGCCCCAACGGCCTGGCCTTCTCGCCCGACGAGAGGCATCTCTATGTCGACAACTGGGACGAGCAGCGCAAGGTGATCATGCGCTACGATGTCGCAGCGGACGGCACTCTCTCGAACGCGACCACCTTCGTCGACCTGACCTCTATCCCGGGCGAGATCTGCTTCGACGGCCTGAAGGTCGACGCCCGAGGAAATGTTTACGCCTCCGCGCCCGACGGCATCCGCGTCTACTCCCCGCAAGGCGCCCACCTCGGCACGATCAGCCCGCCCGAACTGCCGGCCAACTTCGCCTTCGGAGCGCGCGCCGACGGCAACGAGAACATCCTCTACATGACCGCTCGAACCGGCTTGTACCGCATCCGCCTCAATGCGGTTGGAAAGGACTGACACGAGTCCCCTCTGCGATCGCCCGGTGGCGACGAGTGGGGATGGCGTCCGCACCGACACTCTGGGCCTGCCGTGAAGGGAGGGGCGGCCGTCGCTCAACCCGTCGTGGCGGGGGAGCGGCCGCCTCTTGAATCCAAGGGTGACCGGGCGCGGCTGCTCAGAAGTACCACCGGAACAGCAGCACCCAGCCGACCATCACGAGCAGGAACACGAGCAGGTGCGGCCACATGACGGCGAGGAAGCCGCGCTCCTTGATCGCGTGGTTGGTGCGGATGTACTGGTCGCGCCGGGATTCCTGGGCGCGGACGAGCCACAGGTCCCCGGCCTCGACGGCCTTGTCGCCCTCGGCGTGGAGGAAGACGGTGGCGCGGGAGGTCGCCAGCCAGAAGATGAGGTAGAGCACGCCGCCGAAGAGGGGGAAGAAGAGGACGACGAAGAGGAAGAGCCACCAGCTGAACGGGCGGCGTCCGACGAGCGACGCGGTCGTCTCGGTGGTGGTCATGGGCTCCCAGCCCATCTGGACGAGTTCCTCGACGCGCTTGGTGAGTGCGGCCTGCATGCTGAGCGGTCTCCTGCGAGCCCCCGGGGTGGGGCGCGGGCGCGAGTGTAGCGGGCGTCGTGGAACGGCGCAGCGTGTTGGTGGCGTCGGCGAACAGCGGTAGATTGGCGGCCAGTGATCCGCGCGGGTCGCTGGTCGAACTGAGGGAGGCCCAGGATGCACAGGTCTTGTCTTTGGATGGTCGCGGGTCTGGCGATCGCCGCCGGCGCGGCGCATGCTCAGGAATCGCTCGATCGCACCCGGCTGCCGATCCCCGAGCCGGCGACGCCCGTGATCACGGAGATGGACGCGCGGAAGGCGAAGGCGCCGGCCCGGTTCCAGGTCAAGGCGCCCGGCGGCGCGCCCAATGTGGTGATCGTGCTGATCGATGACATGGGCTTCGGGCACAGCAGCGCCTTCGGCGGTCCCATCCACATGCCCACCCTGGAGAGGATGGCGGCGGGCGGGCTGAGGTACAACCGCTTCCACACGACGGCGCTGTGCAGCCCGACCCGCGTCGCGCTGCTCACGGGGCGGAACCATCATGTGAACAACGCCGGGGCGATCATGGAGCTCGCCACGGGGTTTCCCGGCAACACGGGCGTGCGTCCCCTCAGCGTGACGCCCCTGGCGGAGATCCTGCGCCAGAACGGCTACAGCACCGCGGCGTTCGGCAAGTACCACGAGACCGCGCCGTGGGAGGTGTCGGTCTCGGGGCCGTTCGACCGCTGGCCGACCCGCTCGGGCTTTGACAAGTTCTACGGGTTCATCGGGGGCGAGACGAACCAGTGGGCGCCGGCGATCTTCGACGGGACCGTCCGCGTCGAGCACGCGCAGACGCCGGACTACCACTTCACGACCGACATGACCGACCAGGCCATCAACTGGGTGAGCGCACAGCAGGCGCTGACGCCCGACAAGCCCTTCTACATGTACTTCGCGCCCGGCGCGACCCACGCCCCGCACCATGTGCCCAGGGAGTGGATCGCCAGGTACAAGGGGAAGTTCGCGGGGGGCTGGGACCGGCTGCGCGAGGAGACCTTCGCGCGCCAGAAGCAGCTCGGCGTGATCCCCGCGGACGCGCAGCTGACGGCTCGTCCGGCGGAGATCCCCGCGTGGGACTCCATGGACTCCGCCATCAAGCCGCTGCTCGAACGACAGATGGAGACCTTCGCCGGCTTCGCGGAGCACACCGACCACGAGATCGGGCGGCTCGTCGCCCAGCTGGAGTCGATCGGCGAGCTCGACAACACGCTCTTCTTCTACATCGCGGGGGACAACGGCGCCAGCGCCGAGGGCGGGCCGGAGGGCACCTACAACGAGATGATGGCGCTCAACGGCATCGTCGGGCGGGCCGAGCAGATGACGGCCCACATCGACGACTGGGGCGGGCCGACGACCTTCCCCCATTACGCCATCGGCTGGGCCTGGGCGGGCAACACGCCCTTCCAGTGGACCAAGCAGGTCGCCAGCCACTTCGGCGGCACCCGCAACGGGATGGTGCTGCACTGGCCCAAGGGGGTGAAGGCCAGGGGCGAGCTGCGCTCGCAGTTCCATCATGTCATCGACATCGCCCCGACGGTGCTGGCGGCGGCGGGCATCCCGGAGCCCAAGGCGGTCAACGGCATCGATCAGCGTCCGATGGACGGGGTCTCCATGCTCTACACCACCAACGACCCCAAGGCCAAGGACCGGCGCACGACGCAGTACTTCGAGATGTTCGGCAACCGCGGCATCTACCACGAGGGCTGGGTCGCCTGCACGCGCCACTCGATCCCGTGGTTGCTGCGGGAGAACCCGCCGCTGGAGAACGATGTCTGGGAGCTGTACAAGGTCGACGAGGACTTCAGCCAGGGCAGCAACCTGGCGGCGCAGCAGCCCGCGAAACTGAAGGAACTGCAGGAGGTCTTCGCCCGGGAGGCCATCCGGAACCATGTCTTCCCGATCGACGACCGCCGATCCGAGCGGTTCAACCCGATCATCGCCGGGCGCCCGGACCTGATGGGCGGGCGCGACGCGCTCACCGTCTACCCGGGCATGACGGGGATGATGGAGAACGCCTTCATCAACACGAAGGGCGTGCACCACACCGTCACTGCGGAGGTGGAGGTGAAGGACGCGGGCGCGAGCGGGGTCATCATCGCGCAGGCCGGCTACTTCGGCGGCTGGGCCCTCTACATGAAGGATGGCCGCGTCCGTCACGAGTACAACTTCTTCGCGCTGGAGCGCACCAACATCGCGTCGCCCGCGGCGCTCCCGCCCGGGAGGCACACGATCGTGTACGAGTTCATCCCCGATACGCCCAAGCCCGGGACGGGCGGGCGGTCGATCCTCACGATCAACGGCCAGAAGGTGGCCGAGGCGCAGATCCCCAAGACCCAGCCCTTTTCGTTCTCGGGGGACGAGGGCGCGGATGTGGGCGTGGACAGCGAGACGCCGGTGACCAGGGACTACCAGGCGGGCCCGGCGAGCCGCTTCACCGGCACGATCAGGAGAGTGACCATCGAGGTCAAGTGAGCCCGTCCGCGGGCGTGGTCGGCATCCAGGGGGTTCCGTCGTCCGCCCGAGCGATCCCTCCGGGCCATTGAGAGCGAGCATCGTCATGCACCGTGTTCACGCAGTCTCCATCGCGTCCGCGTGCGTGGCGCCGGCGCTCCTGCTGGGGGCGGGCGTGTGGGCGCAGGACGCCGCCCCGGGCTTCGAGCCGGCCACGACGGGTCCGTCCCCGGCCCCGGCCCCGGCCGCGGATGTGGCGCCCGCCGCCCCGCCGCCGGAACTGGGGCTGCTCGAGCGTGAACGCCTGCTGGGGAACTGGTGGGGCGCTCGGACGAAGCTGGCCGAGAGCGGGATCCGCTTCGAGATCGACTGGACGCAGACAATCCAGGGCGTGGTGGGCGGCGGGCGCGAACGGGAGTGGGAGTACGGCGGCTCGCTGGACTACCTCCTGAACATCGACCTGGGCAAGGCCGGGCTCGTGCCCGGCGGGTTCCTGCGGGCGCGGGGGGAGTCGCGGTACGGCGACTCGGTGAACGGGATATCGGGGGCCGTGCTGCCGGTGGACACGCGCGGGTTCTTCCCGCTCACCAGCCCGATCGATGACGAGATCCCGATCGCGCTGACCGAGCTGACCTACACCCAGTTCTTCGCGCCCTGGGTCGGGGTCTTCGCGGGCAAACTCCAGACGCTGGACGGCGACCCCAACGAGTTCGCCTCGGGGCGCGGCGCCCGCCAGTTCATGAACTCGCACTTCATCTTTGAGTCCGTCACGGCGCTCACGGTCCCCTACAGCACGCTGGGCGGCGGGGTCGTCCTGCTCCCCAGCGAGAACATCACCATCCTCTCGACCGTGATGAACAGCACCGACTCGTCGACCACCTCGGGGTTCGACGACTTCGGCGACGGCTGGACCTGGACCACCGAGCTCAGAGCGCAGTACACCCTGGGCACGCTGCCGGGCGGGATGAACCTGGGCGTGATCTACGCCGCCGACGGAGCGTTCCAGACGATCGGCGGCCGACTGGGGCTCCTGCCGTTCGTCGCACGCGACACGGAGGACAGCACCTGGGCTGTCTACTGGTCGGGGTGGCAGTACCTGGTCACGCTGGACGAGCCCACGGGTCCGATCCGCGTGGATGATGGCGTGCCCGACCTCCGGGGGCTGGGGCTGTTCGCCCGGGCCGGGTTCGCGGACGACGACACAAACCCTGTCGAGGTCAGCGTGTCGGGCGGGCTCGGCGGGCGCGGGCTGGTGCCCACGCGCGGCCGCGATACCTTCGGTGTGGGGGTCTTCTACACCCGATTGCAGGAGCTTCGAGGGTTCCAACTGGGCGGGATCGACCGCGACTCCGTGGGCGGGGAGGGGTACTACACCCTTGCGATCACCCCGGCGATGGACCTCACGCTCAACCTGCAGGTTCTCTCGACCGCGTTCGACGGGCTGGACACGGCCACCATCCTCGGGTTCCGCTTGAACATGCGGTTCTGAGCGGGACCACGCCCGATCGCGGGGCGCC
>DOJA01000090.1 GCA_003511945.1 Phycisphaerales bacterium
ACTCCAGTTCAGACTTGAAGTTGTTCTGGGTGGGGTTGATGTCGTCGTTGGCGTTGAGGCAGTCCAGGGCGTTGCAGGTGTCGTCGGTCGAGCAGTAGACGGTCAGGCGGGTATCGAAGTCCTCGCCGGCCGAGAGCTGCTGGTCGGTGTTGAGGGAGACGAAGAACCCGCCGCCGGTGACCTTGTACCAGATGCCCTTGGAGGTGTTGGAGAGTGAGGGGTTGTCGCAGCCGCCGGCGTCGGCGGCGATGAGGCCGGTGCGGGTCTCGGCCTCGATCAGGATGCCCAGCGGGTCAGAGAAGCCGGGCGCCCCGACGCGCGGGATGTTGATGGCATTGGGGCAGAGGGCATTGGGGGCCTGGGGAACGGGGCAGTCCACCTCGATGGTGTTGATGCCCTGGGCCAGCGCGTTGCGCGCGGTGACGCGGATGTAGTAGGTGACGCCGTTGGTGAGTTCGCCGAGGCCGAAGTCGACTTCCGGGAAGGCGCCGCAGGCGTTGTCGGAGCAGCCGATCTGGACGAGGTCGGAGGTCGTGATCGGGGGAGCGAAGGTGCCCGAGGGGGCGTAGACCTGGATCATCGAGTCGCCGCCCTGCTGGTTGAGCACACCGGTGGTGGCGCACATCGAGATGCGGGCCGAGCCGGACGCTTCGGCGGTGAAGCGGTACCAGACATCCGCGGTGGTCACGACGACGGGATCGGCGCTGGCGATGCGGCAGCTGGGGGTGCCCCAGGAGGCGTCGAAAGTGGCCTGACGGTTGTCCCAGTTCGGGATGGCGCCGCCGCAGGGGATGAGGATCGCGGTGTCGGGGCCATCGTTGGAGGGGACGGCGAACTGAGTGCAGGAGGTGCCGATCATGCCGTTCGAGTTGGCGAGCGGAACCACGGCCATCATGCCGTCGACCACATTGACGCACATGGTGATGTCGTCGGCGATCAGGTCATCGGTCGTGAAGGGGTCCGGGAGCTCGTTGTCGTAGCGGAGGGAGCGGCGGTTGCCGATGGTGCCCTCGTAGGACATGGTGAGCACCGCCGGGCAGCCGGGGCCGAGGGGCTGGTCGACCTGATCGAAGGAAACCCAGTAGCAGGTGTTCGCGGAGAGGGCCACCGCAGGGTGGCTCATGGTCCACTGGGTGCGGAAGGACTGGGGGTCGGGGGGGTTGCCGAGGTCGGCAGCGCCGAGCCCGTGGCTGACGGTCACGCCGGCGTCGCCGTCGGTGAACGCGGCGATGACCGAGCCGGGGAGGCCGAGGAATGTGTCGTAGTAACGGACGGTCCAGATGAGGAAGTCGATCGGGTCGCTCATCGGGACGGCGTTGAGGCCGCAAAGGTTATCGTCGCCGTAGGAACCCTCCCAGCAGACGCTGGTGGCGCTGCCGGCGGTTCCAACGATGAAGTCGTCCCACATCTCGAACTGGGAGAAGTTGAACTGGCCGTTGATCAGCTGGGAGACGGGCGCGAGGGGCGCCGGGCTGTCCTGGCACTGGGTGGCGCTGCTGAGGGTGCACGGCGCGATGGGCGCGGTGCGATCGGCGCCGCCCTCGCCTTCCGCAACGCCGCCGTCGCGGTCGATGCGGCCAGTCGCGTCGAGCCGAGACAGGACACTGTTGGGATTGGAAGCGACTTCGCGCGAGATCGCGCGAGAGTCCGACTTGGCTGACGCCGACGCCGCCAGCGTCAGGCCCGCCGCGATTCCGACCGTCCGGATGAGAGCCCGGACTCGACAACCATACTCCACAAGACACCTCCTCTTCTCCACAATGCGGAAGGGCTGTCGACAGACCCCGTCTGAACGACGCGCGCGATCCCACTGGGAAAGACTGGATTGATGAACCATCTTGATGTACCCGACGACCGGGGGATGGGCAAGGAGAAATTCACACTCGATGCGATTCCCATATTTGGCCTAAACTGTCGAGATTGCCCAAGTTGGCGTTTCCGCCCCCCGGGTGGCCCTTCCGCTGCAAGTCCCCCATTCCCCCAGTGGGCAATCGGGGCGGCGACGATGCTGAAACTGGGTTCGGGTCGAACTGCGCTGAGGGCCTCCGGCCGGACGATGGTTGCTCCGCGGCGGATACCATCGGCCGCGGAACGGGGTCCGAACACCAAGGCCTGCCGGTTTGTGGAGGAATCCCCCGGAATCCCCCGCTTGGGGGCTGAAGTCAGGGCACCCGTCGCGGGTGAACAAAGCGATGCCGACCTACCTGTACGAGATCGTGGGCGCCCCGGAGGGCACCGAGCCGTTCGAGGTGGTGCAGCGGATGGCCGACCCGCCTCTGACGGCCCACCCGGAAACGGGTCAGCCGGTGAGGCGGGTGATCGTCGCCCCCTATATCGGGGGAAGGTGGACTGAACTCACCCCGAGCGGAAAGGCGGCCAAAGAGAAGAGGATGGCCGACCTGGGCTTCACGAAGTACGCGAAGTCGGAGAGTGGTCGGTATGAGAAGGTTTCGGGGCCGGGGCCGCGGGAGATCGGGTCGTAGAGGCCCTCTTGGAATGGCTCCGGGAGGGAGTGGAGAGACGGGCGGGCCGCCCGTCCCACCGTGGGAAGAGAGCTAAGTTCTTTGTGAGGAGCTCCTTGGATTCAGGAGTGCCCACTGGTCCGAGCGAGAAGTCGGGAGCGAGGGGCGGGTCAGTTCTGAACCCGGCGGAACGAGAAGATGGGGCGGATGGTGGTCGTCTTTCCCCCGGCTTCCATCAGTGGGTAGGCGAGGAAGTTGATCGGGCCGGATTCAGGGCCGGGGTCGAGGACGAGGTCTCGTCCGCGGCTCAGTTCCAGCCGGTTGGCGGGCATGTGGCCGAAGTAGTAGGTGGAGAGGGGAGAGAACTTGTTGGCCTCGGAGAGGTCGACGGGCCACCACTTGCCCTCGGCGAAGAACTCGGCCCAGCAGTGGTAGCCGTCCACGCCGCCTTCGTCGCGGTCCGAGGGGATCGCGGCGCCGATGGCGAACCGGGCGGGGATTCCGGCGGCGCGTGCGACGGCGATGAAATAGGCATGGAAGTCGGTGCAGTTGCCGCTGCGGGCGTCGCAGGCGCGGAGGGCGTCGCCCTTGCCCCAGCCCTCGCCGTAGCGCTTATACTGGAAGGTGTCGATGGTGTGGTCGTAGATGGCGCGGGCCTTGACGAGGTCGCCGGTCTTCCCGGCGGTGGCCTCGGACGCGGCCTTGTGGAAGGCAGGGGCGTCGGGGACGAGGAGTTCGGGGGCGAGGTATGCGTCGGCGGGTGAGGCGGGGTCGGCGTAGGGGCCGGTCTCGATCCGCTCGACCACAACGCGGACGGAGATGGGCTTGCCGGCGTCCTGGGGTTCGAGGGAGAGCAGGACGACGCGGTTGCCACGGTTGTCGGTGAGGGACTGCCGACGCCCCGGCGCGGTCATGTGCTGGAGCGTGACGGTCTGGAACTGGTCGGTGCTGGGGATGGGCATCCAGAGGCGGGCGGGGCCGGTCAGCGCGGGGACGACCGCGTCGTACTGGAACTCGAAGGCGTCGCGCTCGCGAACGACGCCCATAAGGGCGTCGGTGGCTTCTTCAACGGGCTCACGCCTCCAGGTGGCGTCTTCGTTCTGCTTCCAGAGGTAGTAGGGCACGCCGTTCAGTTTGTGGACGGAGGTCTCGGTGACGGTCATGGCGCCCGGCTCGCCCTGGAGGAAGAAGTCGACATCGAAGACCCTGCCGTCGATGGTGGCCAGGTCGACGCAGGCGAAGTGGCGTCCGGGGCCGAGGTTGGCGAGGTACTCGGTGTGGACGCGGACGAGTTTGAGGCGGAGTTCATCGCCGTTGAACTGGATGGGGAAGAAGCCGTCGTTCCGGGCCTTGGTATCGGCGATGTGCTTCTCGATCCCGGCCTGGATGTCGGCGGTGAGGAGTTGGGTCGGGAGTTCGGCGCCCGGGATGCCGCGGCGGGAGCGCTGGGCGGGGTCGTCGGCCGGGTCTGGCGCGCCGAGGGCCGCGAGGGGCGCAGCGAAGAGAAGAATCGCGGCGAGCGCGCCGGCGAATCCACGGGCGGGACTGGTGACGGGCATGGTGATCGGCCTCCCTCAGACTTCAGGCGAGTCAGCAGTGACGGCGCAGCACGGCGCGCGGCTCACCCCCAGCCGGCGGCGTCGGCTCACGCCGCTTGGGTGGAACGCGGCTGGGCGCAAGAGTATTCCGGGGATCGAGGCGATTCGAGGGGTGGGGGACGAGTCGCGCCGACGAATGCCCTCCGCCGCGGATATATTCGTGCTCCGGGTCGGGCGTGGATGCCGGTTCAACTGACAATGATGCGCGGGGCGCGAAGGAGCCGTCGATGAAACTGGTGCGTGCGCTGGGCGTGCTCGTGTCGCTGCTGACGCTGGCGACGGTGTGCGGCGCGCAGGATGTGCTGGAACTGCGCGACGGGCGGATCGTCCGCGGCCAGTTCGTGGGCGGGACGGCCAACACCGTGCGGTTCGAGAACCAGAGCGGGATGGTGGATGTGTTCGGTCGGGACGAGGTGCTGGCGCTGACCTTTGGCGCGACGACGGCGCCCCCCGCGGCGACTGTCGTGCCGCCTCCCGCGCCCGCTCCGCCCCCCGCTGCCGCGCCGCCCGTGCCCGTGGCGAGCCCGGCGCCGGCGCGTCCGGCGAACTTCTTCCTGCCGGCCGGAACAATCCTGCTGGTGCGCACAGACCAGACGATGGCCAGCAACCGCAACCGAGAGGGCGAACGCTTCCAGGCGACCATCGAGCACGACATCCTCGCGGACGGCCAGGTCGCCGTCCCCCGGGGCACGCGGGTGTTCGGGCGCATCGCGGAGATCCGGGGCGCGGGACGGGTCGCGGGGCGTCCGGAGATCCGGCTGCGCCTGCGCGAGATCGACATGAACGGACGGCTGGTCGAGATCCGGACCTCGAGTTTCAATGAATCGGGCGCCAGTTCGTTCGCGGGGACGGCGAGGAACGCCGGGCTGGGCGCGGGCATCGGTGCGGCGTTCAACGGCGGGACCGGCGCGGCGCGGGGTGCGGCGATCGGCGGCGCGACCTCGGTGCTGTCGGCGGGAGATGTCATCACCATCCCGTCGGGCACGGTGCTGGAGTTCCGCCTGACTCAGGCGGCGCAGATCCCGGGGAACTGAGTGCGGCGCGGGCCGAAGGAAACCAAACATGCTGCGCAAGGCAATGCTGATCGTGACGGTGGTCGGGCTCCCGGCGGTCTTGGGCGGGTGCGCGTCGTCGGGGGGCGGGGGGCGCTCCGGCGGCGGAGTGGACTTCGACGACGCGGTGAGCAAGTACCTCGATACGGCACGGATCGACCTGGCCGAGGGGAAGACCGACCTCATCAATGATGTGATGAACCTCAGCGAGGCGGAGGCGGAGGTCTTCTGGGAGATCTACCAGGGGTACGAGGACGAGTACTTCGCGCTGGGCGAGCGGCGCGCGGCGCTCGAGCGCGAACTGGCGGAGCGGGCCTACCGCGGGACGATGGACGACCCGACCGCCGCGCGGCTGGCCTCGGACTTCCTGGTGCTGCGGGGCGAGATGCTGGACCTGCTGCGCCGGACGCACGCGCGGCTCAGCGCGGAGCTCTCGCCGCGGCGCGCGGGGCAGTTCCTGATGATCGAGCACCGGATGGGGACGGTGGTGGACCTGGTGGTGGCGTCGGAGCTGCCGCTGATCCGGGGGCGGTGAGGGGGGCGCTTGAACTCGGACCGAATCCGCCCGGGCGCGCGGGTTCGGCCGGACGGGTGCGATCCCGTGCGCTCTTCTGAAATGCCCCCCGAAGGACTCGAACCTTCGACCCGCTGATTAAGAGTCAGCTGCTCTACCAACTGAGCT
>DOJA01000325.1 GCA_003511945.1 Phycisphaerales bacterium
GGAAGCCCCCGACGCCCCGAAGTCCCACCCCACCGCCGAGAGCACCAGGATAATGGCCACGAACCCCGCCGCCTTGGGCACGAACGCCAGGAACGCCGACACGCTCGTCGCCGCCCCCTCGTACACATCGGGCGTGTAGTAGTGCATGGGCGCCGCCGCGATCTTGAAGCACAGCCCCACCAGCGCGACGATCAGCCCCACTGTCCCGATCGTCCCCACCCCGTGCTCCGCGAAGACCTCCGCCACCCCGGGCGTCTCCCCGTCGCCGAAGAGCAGCGTCGTCCCCGTGGCGCCGTAGATCAGCGCGAACCCGTACAGGAACATGGCCGCCCCCAGCGCGCCCAGGAAGAAGTACTTGATCCCCGCCTCCTGCGACTTCGACCGCGCCGTCGAGATGCTCACCATCACATAGGTCGGCAGACTCGTCAGCTCCAGCGCCAGGAAGAGCCAGATCAGGTCGTCCGCGCTCGCGCACAGCATCAGCCCGGTCAGCGAGAACATCGCAAAGGCGTAGAACTCCCCGCGGGTCGAGCGGATCGCGTCGAACTTCACGCCCCGCGCCACGGCCGCTTCGTACTCCCGATCGACCGTGCCCGTCAGCAGCAGGATCAGCAGCACGCCGACCGCCGCCACCAGCACCTTGACGAACGCCGCCATGCCCGGGAACGCCGAGAACTCGGGCGTCGGCCCCACCGCCGCCAGCGCCCCCGCGATGACCAGCGTCACGACGCACACCGCCGCGCACGCACGGCGCATCCCCCGCACGGGCGACAGCCCCAGCACCGTGACCACGCAGGTGCCCAGGAACAGCGCGATCTCCGGCCACAGGAACGGCAACTTGCGCACGATCGCCGGCGCCGCGTCCAGCCCCAGAGGCGTCGCCTGCGCCAGCACCGACAGCAGCCCGCCCATCACGGCTGTTCCCCTTCCACCGCCGCCGCCACCGCAGGCGCCGGTGCGTGTTCATTCGCCGCCCGCTCCGCCTCACGCAGCGCGGGAGCGATCGCCACCTCCACCGAGCGCTCCAGCGACCGCATCACGGGAGTCGGCCACACCCCCAGCACCACGCACCCCACCGCGAGCGGCGCCAGCACCCCGATCTCCCGGCCCGTCAGGTCCGCGGGCAACGCGCCCGCGCCGTGATGCTCGCCGTGCCCGTGCCCCACCGGCTCCTTCAGCGGCCCGAACACGATCCTCCCCACCATGGACAGCAGGTAGATCGCCGCCACGATCACCCCCGTCCCCGCCACGACCGCGTACCACGGCCCCAGCACGCCCCCGGTGCCCCCCGCGCCGATCGACGACGCCCCCGACTGGAACGCCCCCATCAGGCACAGGAACTCGCTCACGAACCCGTTCAACCCCGGCAACCCCACGCTCGCCATCGTGAAGAACACCATGAAGAACGCCCACACGGGCATCCGCGCCGCCGATCCCCCCACCTCGTCCAGCGACCGCGTGTGGTAGCGCTCGTACATGAACCCGATGCAGAAGAACAGCGCCCCGGTCGACAGCCCGTGGTTGATCATGTACAGCACCGACCCGACCGCCCCCGCCGAGTTCAGCGCGAACATCCCCAGGATGCAGAACCCCAGGTGCGCCACCGACGAGTACGCCACCAGCTTCTTCACATCCCGCTGCACCCAGCAGATCAGCCCGCCGTACACGATCCCCACGATCGACACCGCCGCGATCAGAGGCGCATACTCCACCACCCCCAGCGGCACGAACGGCAGCACGAACCTGAAGATCGCGTAGGTCCCCAGTTTCAGGAGCACGCCCGCCAGGATCACCGACCCCGCCGTCGGCGCCTCCGTGTGCGCGAGCGGCAGCCAGGTGTGGACCGGGAACAGCGGCACCTTCACCGCGAACCCGCACATGAGCGCCAGCAGCACCCACCCCTGCTCCGCCCGCGACAGCCCCTGCGCCGTCGCCTGCAGCGTCGCCAGGTCGAACGACCACGCGCCGTTCTCCGACGCCGACCGCCACGCGACGAACACCAGCCCCGCCAGCGCCACGATCGACCCCGTGAAGGTGTACAGGAAGAACTTCACCGCCGCCTTCCTGCGGTTGGTCGACCCGAACAGCGAGATCAGCACGAACATCGGCAGCAGCGTGAACTCGAAGCACACATAGAAGAAGATCAGGTCCCGCGCGATGAACACCCCCAGCATCGCCGCCTGCAGCGCCATCAGCCACGCGTAGTAGGTCCGCACCCGCGTGGTGATCGCGCTGTACGACCCCCACACGCACAGGGGCTGCAGCAGCGCCGTCAGCGCCACCAGCCACAGCGCCACCGCGTCCACGCCCATCGACAGATTCACGCCCAGCGCCGGCACCAGCCCCGCCGAGGCCGGGAACTGCACCGAGCCCCCGTCGCCCCAGTCGAACCGCCCCAGCAGCACCGCCGCCGCCGCCACCACCGCCAGCGACCCCGCCGACGCAGCCGCCCGCGCCAGGCGCTCCGGGCCTAGAGCGATCGCCAGGGCCGTCACCAGCGGGATGATCACCAGCGCCGCGAGCATGGTCAGTTCACCCCCATCACGATGAGCACCAGCAGCAGCACCACCGCCAGCCCCCCCACCATCGCCGTCGCGTACCCGTGCAGCAGCCCGCTCTGCGAGGGCCGGATCGACCGGGCCACAAACCCCGGCGTCTGCCCCACCGTGTTCACCAGCCCGTCCACCAGCAGCTTGTCCAGCATGTGGAACACATGCGCCAGCAGCAGCAGGGGCTTGCGCAGCAGCAGGTCGTAGAACTCATCCACGAACCACTTGTTCTGCGCCCAGCGCGGCAGCGGCCCCATGAACGCCAGCAGCCGGTCCGCCCGCGCCGTCGCCGCCTGCGTCCGCCCCGCCAGGTGCAGCCACCACGCGATGGCGATCCCCACGAACCCGACGAACGCCGACACGAAGTACATCGCCCTGTGCGGGTCCATCCCGAGGAACGACCCGTGCGCGCCCCCGCCGTGCCCCGAGCCCGGCGCCTCGAGCGCCGCCGAGGAATGGTGCACCAGCCCGCCCACCCAGCCGTGGTGCGTGGGGTTCACGAAGTAGGCCCCCGCCGCCAGCACCGACCCCAGCGCCAGCGCCGCGAGCACGAAGTTGATCGCCCACCCCGGCGCGTGCGGGTGGAACTCGTGCGCGTGGCCATGATGCCCCTCCGCGGCCTTCTCCTGGGGCGCACGCCCCCCTCCGTGCTCTCCGTGTTCTCTGTGGTGAGCGTCTTCCTCTTCTCCCCCGTGGTGCTCATCGCCGGGCTCGTAGTGCGCCGGCCCCATGAACACGCGGAAGAACACCCGGAAGGTGTAGTACGCCGTCAGCCCCGCCGTCAGCAGCAGCACCCACCCGATCCACTGGCTCCCGCGGATCACCTCCCCGGGCGTGCTGAAGGCCTGCGCCAGGATCATGTCCTTGCTGAAGTACCCCGCGGTGAACGGGAACCCGGCGAGGTTCAGGCACCCCACGAGCATGCCGACCGACACCACCGTCCAGCCGGGCATCTTCCACAGCCCCGACAGTCTCCGCAGGTCCAGCTGCCCCGCGAACCCGTGCATCACCGCCCCGCACGAGAGGAACAGCAGCGCCTTGAAGAACGCGTGCGTGAACACATGGAACGCCGCCCCCGTGGTGGTCATCACGCCCAGCCCCGCGAACATGTACCCCAGCTGCGACACCGTCGAATAGGCCATGATCCGCTTGATGTCGAACTGCGCCATCCCGATCGTCGCCGCCAGGAGCGCCGTCACCGCCCCCGTCCACGCCACGATCGTCAGAGCCAGGTGACCCGGGTCCGCCAGGAACAGCGGCATGGTCCGCGCCACGAGGAACACCCCCGCCGTGACCATCGTGGCCGCGTGGATCAGCGCCGACACCGGGGTCGGCCCCTCCATGGCGTCCGGCAGCCACACATAGAGCGGGAACTGCGCGCTCTTGCCGAACGCCCCCACCATCAGCAGGCACGGGATCGCCCACGCCTGCCACGCCGTCGCCAGCGCCGAACCGTCCGCGGCCACGCCGCGCTCGACCAGCGCGAAGACCTCGTCGTACTGCACCGACCCGAAGGTGACGAAGGTCAGGAACAGCCCCAGCGCCAGCCCCAGGTCGCCGATGCGGTTGACGATGA
>DOJA01000016.1 GCA_003511945.1 Phycisphaerales bacterium
GCTCCACCGCCCCTGCGGGGCGGGGGAATGCGCTCCGGGGTTCCGCACTCCACGGGTTCCGGCCTCCTGCGTCGGCCTCCGTCAGCAACCATGGCCGCGCAGGGTGCTGGTGGGCGCTCGTCTCTTGCTGATGGCCCGCAGGGCCGCGGACGATCGCCACGGGTGGAGATCGCCCCCACCGGGGGGGCGATCGGAACCCGTGGTGCGCGCGCACTGCGCACTGCGGCTCCACCGCCCCTGCGGGGCGGCGGAATGCGCTCCGGGGTTCCGCACTCCACGGGTTCCGGCCTCCTGCGTCGGCCTCCGCCCGTGGCTACACGCCTCGGCACTGCGGGCCGGGAGGGCGCGGTGCGTTCGATGCGAATCATCGCTCGAACTCGGGCGCAGGCGGGCGAAGACATCCCGTGGCGGGCTGGAGATCTGCCCCGCGGGGCGTGCGCGATTCAACGGTGATCCGTATCATTCGTCCGCCGCGCTTCCACCTGCCCATCCGTCTGGACGC
Organism: Phycisphaerales bacterium; assembly: GCA_003511945.1. Taxonomy (GTDB): domain Bacteria; phylum Planctomycetota; class Phycisphaerae; order Phycisphaerales; family UBA1924; genus UBA11155. The sequence continues at coordinate 503 of DOJA01000016.1, forward strand.
CCCGCGGCGGACGAAGCGCTCTACACTGCGGGGCAATGCCGGTCGGCCCACACCATGCGGAGCACGCCGGGCCGGTGGACCCTCAGGTCTTCCGGCTGATCCTCGATGTCACGCGCCGGCTGGCCTCGTCCAGCGACCTGCAGGAGGTGCTGGCGCTGATCGTCGACTCGCTGCGCGACGCGCTGAAGGCCGACCGGGCCAGCGTGTTCCAGTACGACGCCGCCCCGCACCAGTTCATCGCCAGCCACGCCCACGGGCTGCCCACGACGCTCCGCCTGCCCGCCGACGCCGGCATCATCGGCGAGGCCGGCAAGTCGCGCCAGATCGTGAACATCCCCGACGCCTACGCCGACGCCCGCTTCAACCGCGCGGTGGACCAGAAGTCCGGCTACCGCACCCGCTGCATGCTGACCATCCCCCTCACCGACCCCGACGGCGCGCTGGTCGGCGTGGCCCAGGTGCTGAACAAGTCCCTGGACCAGGGCGGGGTGTTCAACCAGCGCGACCTGGTCGTCGCCCGGCACCTGGCCGATCAGGCCGCCGTCGCGCTCAAGCGGGCTTCGCTGCTGGAGTCCGAGCGCGTCAAGCGCAAACTCGAGCAGGACCTCGATGTCGCCCGCAAGATCCAGCAGTCCTCCATGCCCGAGAAGATGCCCGAACTGACCGGGTACGAGATCGCCGCCCACTTCGCCCCCGCCGAGGAGACCGCCGGCGACGCCTTCGATGTCATCGACCTCCGCCAGGGACGCTACGGCAGCGCCGGTTCGGTCGGCGATGCGCTCGTCTTCATGGCCGACGCCACCGGCCACGGCATCGGGCCGGCCCTCTCCGTCGCCCAGGTGCTGTCCATGATCCGCATGGGCGCCCGCCTCGGCGCGCCGCTCCCCCGCATCGCCCAGCATGTGAACCACCAGGTGTGCCTCGACCTGCCGGTGGGACGCTTCGTCACCGCGTTCATGGGCGTGCTCGACGCCGGCGCGCACACCCTGCGGTACTTCTCCGCCGGCCAGGCCCCCATCCTCTTCTTCCCCGCCGACGCCGGTGCCGATTCGTGCATCGAGCGGAACGCCACCACCATGCCCCTGGGCATCGACCCGGACATGGTGGTCGAGGACGCCCCCTCCTTCACCTTCGGACCCGGCGACGCGTTCGTGATGCTCAGCGACGGCTACTACGAGGCGATGTCCCCCGGTGGCGAGATGTTCGGCATCCAGCGGGTGCAGGACATCGTCCGCGCCCACCAGCACGAATCGGCAGGGCGCATCGTCGCCGCCCTCCGCCGCGCCCTGGACGCCTTCATCGGCGAGAACGCCCTGCCCCAGGACGACCAGACCGCCCTCATCATCCGGCGCGCGGAGTGAAGAACACCGAAGCCGCGCCGCTCGGCAGCATCGCCCGGATGTCCACGCCGCACGACATGAGCGGCGCGCTCAGAGTCACGCGCTCCAGCCCCGCACGGTGCGCCATGCTCACCAGCGAGCCGGGCGTGAAATAGTTGATGTGCTCCAGCGGGTGCAGTTCGTCCTTGGCGGCGCTCCACCCCCCCCCGGCCTCCACCTCCGCCACCCGCGCCAGCGCGCCCGTGCAGTCCGGCACGACCACATGCACCAGCCCGCCCGGCGCGGCAAGCCCCGCGAGCGCCCGCAGCGCCACCAGCGGCGCATTCAGGTGCTCGAACACCTGGTTCGCCCTGATGAACTCGAAACGGCGCCCGCTCAACTCATCGAGTGAACCCACCGCCTCCACGCCCCGCGCCCGGGCGGACGCCACCCGCTCGCCCGACACCTCCAGACCCGCCACCGACAGCCCGAACGCCCTCGCCACCCCGGCCCAGTGGCCCCACCCCATCCCAAAGTCCAGCGCCGACACCTCGTGCGGCCGGCGCCCCAGCCATCGGCACGCGCACGCCACCTCCGCCCCGGCCCGCATCGCGCGGTCCACATCCGCCCCGTCCTTCTTCCGGCGGCTCAGCGTCTGGTCGATCCAGCGCTCGTACAGCAGCGACATGCCGCGCTCATCCAGCACGCACCCCTGCCAGGCGAACCCGCACCCCGCGCAGCGATGGACGACAAACTCGCCCCCCTCCAGGTCCGCGCGTCCGATGCGCCCCTCGTAGTACCGCTGCACAAACCCGAACACGCCG
>DOJA01000058.1:0-2677 GCA_003511945.1 Phycisphaerales bacterium
GCCCCCGCCCCCCCCGGGAGTCGTCCGCGCCGGGGCCGAGGCGCATGGCGCGGTCGGCGGGCCGGAGGTTGTTCGCCCAGTCGCCCGTGCGGGTGACCTCGCGGGCGCGGAGCCAGTCGCAGGTGCGGGCGATCCGCTCGTCGCTGGAGGCGGTGAGCCCGGCCTCGGTCAGGGCGTAGAGCGCGATGCCGGTGTCCCACACGGGGCTGAAGCAGGGCTGGATGCGCACATGATCGGGCTCCTCGACGATGAAACGGTCGAGTTCGTGCTCGGCGCGCCGGATGACGGGGTGGTCGCGCGGATAGCCCAGGGCCTGGAACGCCACCTGGATGTAGACCATCGGCGGGAAGATGGCGCCGAGCCCGTCGGTGGTGGCGGGGTCCATGCGCTCGAGCAGCCAGCGCTCGGCGGCGCCGATCGCGTGGGCGCGCCCGGGGGTGAAACCCATGCGCTGCGCGAACTTCAGGGCGCGGTCGAGGGCAAGGAAGATGTTCGTCCAGCCGGCGGGATCGCGCCGGTCCCAGGGCTTGTTGAGCGTCTGGCGACGGCGCTGATCGACGAAGAGCTCGCCGATGCCGAGCGTGGACGGGAGCCGGCGCACGGGGCGGAGCGCGGTGCACAGCGCCAGGGGGAGGATCATGGTCCGCGTCCAGGCGGCGACCTTGTCGAGGTGGAAGGGGAACCAGCGGGGCAGCAGCACGACCTCGGGCGGGATCGCGGGGCAGGCGTCCCACGAGACCTGCCCGAGGCAGGCGAGATAGAACGCGCTGAATGTGTTGACGCCCTCGGCCCCGCCCAGCGCGAGGATCCGCTCCCTCGCGCGGCGCATGTGCGGGGCATCGACGCTGTCGCCCAGCAGTTTCAGCGCGAAGTAGGACTTCACGCAGGCGGAGAGATCGGGGGGCGAACCGGGGTACTGGCCCCAGACGCCGTCCTCGCGCTGGAGCATGCGGAGGTAGGCGCCCATCTTGGTGAACCGGCGCAGGTCGTCGGGCGTGGCCTGGGGCGCTGCCTCCTGTCCAAGGATGAACTTCATCAGCAGGTATTCGCTGTTGAGGATCGAGTCCCCCTCGAGCTCGGCGCACCAGTGGGCGTCGGGGTGCTGCTTGGCGAAGAGGGCGTCGATGGCGCTGCCGAGGGAGGCCCGGGCGCGGCCTTCGAGGGAGCCCGTCGCGCACGGCGCCGCAGGGCGTTCGAGGGGCGCGGCTGAGTGGGCGACGGGGGTCATCGGGGGGTCGTCCTGGGGCGCGAGGAGAACGGACAACCTTACCGAAACCGGCGGTCGTTGAGTGACGGGCGCGCGTCCTAGGATGGGGCCATGGAGCACACCTCCTCTGCTGCCGCGCTCGTGGCCGGGTCCGGGCTGTCGGTGAATATTGACATCGGGCTGGCGGTCGAGCAGGCGCTCGAGCAGACGCAGGCCCGGGTGCTTCCGGGGTGCGCGGACCTGGTGATGGTGTTCGCCTCCGGCGCGCACGCCCAGGACATGGAACGGGTCTGCGACGCCATCGGCGGCGCGCTGAACCCGGGGGCGCTGATCGGCGTGACCGGGGAGAGCGTGCTGGGGACCGAGCAGGAGGTCGAGCGCCGGACGGCGCTCTCGGTGCTCGCGGTGTCGCTGCCCGGGACGCGGATATCGCCCTTCACCTACCGCGACCTGCCTCATGTGAAGCTGGACGAGCCCGACTCGCTCGCGGCGCTCGCCGGCGCGCTGGGGGCCGACCCGGACCTGCGGGGCATCTTCGTATTCGTGGACCCCTTCAGCGTCCCGGCCGCCTCGCTGGCGGAGTCGCTGGGTCAGGTGCACCGGGCGGTGCCGGGGCTGAGACGCAGCCCGGTGATCGGCGGGCTGGCGAGCGCGTCTCCCAAACCGGGGGGGAACATCCTGGTGCTGAACGGGCGCTCGATGCGCCACGGGGCGGTGGGGGTGGTGGTCCGCGGGGCGGTGGACATTGACACGCTGGTGAGCCAGGGGTGCCGCCCGATCGGCCAGCCCCAGGTGGTGACGGGCGCGAGCCGCAATGTGATGCAGATGCTCGGGGGTCGTCGAGCGATGGATGTGCTGCGCGAGACCGTGACCGGACTGTCCCCCGAAGACCGGGAGCTGCTCCCCAACGGGCTGTTCCTGGGACGGGTGATCAACGAATACAAGCCCCGCTTCGGACGGGGGGACTTCCTGATCCGGGGCGTGATGGGGGTGGACCAGAACTCCGGCGCCATCGCGGTGGGCGACATGGTCCGAACGGGCCAGACGATCCAGTTCCACCTCCGCGATGCGCGGACGGCGTCGGAGGATCTGGAACTGCTGCTGGCGGCGCAGCGTTTGTCTTCACCGCCCGCGGGGGGCGTGCTCTTCACCTGCAACGGGCGCGGGTCGCGCCTCTTCGCGGAGCCCAGTCACGACGCGCGGCTGGTCAGCCGCACGCTGGCGGGGGACGATGGCACGCCCATGCCCCTGGCGGGGTTCTTCGCGGCCGGGGAGATCGGGCCGATCGGGGGTTCCTCGTTCCTGCACGGCCACACCGCGGCGCTGGCGGTGTTCCGGCCCCGGACGCGCCTGGAGGACCTGGGCTAAGAGTCACTCACAGAATGACACAGAGAGGGCTAGGAGCGACAGGCGGGACGCCTGTCCCACCGGAGGCAGGGTGCCGGGATACGACCGGAGGTCGTGCCCCGC
>DOJA01000058.1:2826-5850 GCA_003511945.1 Phycisphaerales bacterium
CGCTGAAGGCGGGTGCCGGGGTACGACCGGAGGTCGTGCCCCGCGCTGGGGCACCTATCCCACAGAGCACGCGGGGGCCGCGTACCCCGGCATCCGTTGTGTACCCCCTCTCCCGCGCGCTTGTCGCGGGCCGATAGATGGCGTGGAATGGCATGGCGCTGGGGACATTGGTGCGCGCCGGCGCGATCGGCGCTGGCGGCGCTGGCGCTGGGCGCGTCGGTCGCGTCCGCGCAGATGGACCGCCCGGAGGCGGCCCGGCGCCTGGTCATGGCCTGGAACTTCGAGGGCGACGACGGGCTGTTCGAGCCCGTGCCCGCAGGGTGGTTCCGCGCCCAGGACAATCCGAGCGCGGGGCGCATCCGTCCCGGGTTCCCCGCGTACAACGCCGCGGTGCTGGACGGGACCGCGGCGGCGACGGGGCGGTTCTCCATGCGCCTGCCGACGCGCGGGGGCAGCACCTCGCTCACCCTCGCCGCGGGGGTGCTCCCGGCGATCCCCGAGGGGGACTACACCGTGCTGGCGCGGGTGCGGACGGAGGGGCTGACCCACGCGCGGGCCCGCCTGGCCGCGTGGTTCCTCGACAAGAACAATCAGCCGATCGCGTCCACGCGGTCCGAGAGCGCGCTGGTGAACCCGGGGGCGTCGTGGGACATCGTCGAGGCGCCGCTGCGCGGGCGGAGCGAGGCGGCGTGGATCCAGATCGAACTGCAACTCCTGCAGCCGGAGGAGTTCACCCAAGCGCCCCGCAAGCCGCACCAGGTGCGCGGGTTCGATGTGAGCGGGTCGGCGTGGTTCGACGATGTGGTCGTGTACCAGGTGCCCCGGCTCGACCTGCGGACCGGGTCGGCTTCGAACGCCATCGTGGCGCCGCAGCGCCCGGCGCTGGTGAGTTCGATCCGGGACATGACGGGCGAGCCGCTGAACCTGATGATGGAGGTGTTCGACCTGGAGGGGAAGCGGGTCGACTCCTACGACTCGTCGGTGATCGCCGTCGGGCGCCACGCGCCGTGGACTCCGGCGCTGCCTTCGTTCGGCTGGTACCGCGCGACCATGCGCGTCAGCGGCGGGCGCGGCGTGGTGGGCGAGCGCTGGCTGGACTTCGTGTGGCTGCCCCCGCGCCGGGTCGAGCGGACGGGCGGAAGCCGCGCGTTCGGGCTGATCGCGGAGAAGATGTCCGGCGCGCAGCTGGCGGCCCTGCCGGACCTGGTGGGGGCGCTCGGAACCGGGTCGGTCACCCTGGCGGCGTGGAGCGAGGGCACCCGCCTGGAGCGCCTGGGCGAGGAGGTGGACCGGGTCTCCGCCGTCACCGAGCGGCTGCTGGAGATGCAGCAGGAGGTCACCTTCGCGCTCAGCGTGGTCCCCCCGGACCTGGCGCGGGAGGCGCGGGTCGACCGGAACAATCCGATCCCGGTTCTGCTGGGGCGCGCGGACGACTGGTTGCCTTACTTGTCGCGCCTGCTGGCGAAGTTCGGGGAGCGCGTGCCGCGCTGGCAACTGGGAGCGACGGGGGAGAACATGCCCTTCTACCGCCCGACGCTGGCGGAGGATGTGGAGCGCGTGCTGAAGACGCTGCGGACGCTGGTGCCCAGGCCGGAGGTGGCGCTGCCCTGGGGGCTGCGCCAGGGCTTCACGCGATCGCTGGGACCGACGGAGGCGCTGGCGGTGTCGTGGCCCGGGGCGGTGGGCGAGCGCGCGATCGAGGAGGCGGTGTCGGCGTGGCCCGAGGGGGTCCGGAGCACGCTGGTGGTCCAGCCGATCGATGCGCACCGGTTCGGGCGCCGGGCGGCGGCGATCGATGTCGTGCGCCGGGGCGTGCTGGCGTGGGGCGCGGATGTGCGGGCGCTGTCGCTTGACGACGACTGGACGGGGAACCCCGACGACGAGTCGCAGCTGATGCCCGGCGCGCCCCTGGCGGCGTGGCGGACGCTGGCGGAGGCGCTCACGGGGCGAAGAATCGTCGGGGAACTGCCGGTCGCGGAGGGCGCGGTGGCGCTCATCGCCGAGGGCGCGAACGACAGCGTGCTGATCGCGTGGAACGACTGGGCCGATCCGCGTGACGCGGTGGTGCGGGGCTACCTGGGCGGGGGTGAGGTGGCGGCGCGGGACATCTTCGGGAACGCGCGGACGCTGACGCCCGGGTCCGACGGGGGGTACACCGTCCCGCTGACGGACATGCCGGTGATCATCGAGGGGATCGATGTGCAGCTGGCGCGGTTCCGGGCGGGGCTGCGGTTCGAGCCGCGGTTCGTGCCGGCCCGGGCGGAGAAGCACCGGATCGATCTGATCGTGGAGAACCCCTGGGGCGTGGGCATCTCCGGGCGGCTGCGGATCAGCAAGCCCGAGGACTGGGACATCTCGCCCCGGGTGGTCTCGCTGAGCATCGGGCCGGAGCGGACGGCGCGGATCCCGCTAGAGCTGTCGTTCAACCTGGGCGAGGAAGCGGGGCTGCAGCGGGTGCTGGCGGAGGTGGAGCTCGTGGCGGAGCGCCGGTACCCGCTGCAGGAGCTGCCCCTGGACCTGGAGATCGGTCTGCCCAGCGTGGAGCTCCTGCCCTCGCTGCGGTACGAGCGCGACAGCGCCGGGAACCCGAGCGATGTGGTGGTGCTGGTTCGGATCATCAACCGCTCGGAGAAGCCGATCACGCTGGAGGCGTTCGCGCAGGCGCCGGGGTACAAGAACTTCTTCCTGCCGGTGAGCCAGCTGGAGCCGGCGGGCTCGACCGTGCGGGTCTTCCGCTTCGAGAACGGCGCGACGCGCCTGCGCGGGCGGTCGGTGCGCGTGGGCGTGAAAGAACAGGACGGCACCGGGCGCCTGAACAAGACGATCACTGTGGAATAGCGGAGAACGGGAAGCGGGAAGCGGAAAAGAAGAGGAAGAGGATGAATCAATGCGGAGCCGGAGGCCGGGGTCCGACCGGAGGTCGTGCCCCGCGGCGCCGAACATGAACCCCAGGCCATGCGCCGACGGATCGAACCCCCGATCCGCCCGATCGAGACCTCTCGCCTCCCAAGGCGGGCGATTCAC
>DOJA01000328.1:0-2920 GCA_003511945.1 Phycisphaerales bacterium
GTGTGGGGGGGCGTGGGGGGGGCGGAATCTCCCGCCGGTGGTTTGGGGGGGCCGATAGTGGACCCATGGGTAAGTCATCGGGACAGGCGACGCAGAAGGTGCGCTCCCGCAGCGGCGGTTCGGGTGCGGCGGAGAGGGGCCGGGGGACGGACCTGATCGGGCGCCGCCTGCTGTGGATCGTGGGTGTGTTCGTCTGGGTCTTCGTGGCGCTGAGCGTGCTGACATTCGATCCGCGCGACTCGCCCGGTCACGGGGTGGCGCCGCTGAACGGGCCGGGCGAGACGGGGAACTGGATGGGCCTGGCCGGCGCGTTCGTCGGGTACCACACGCTGGTGATGCTGGGGTCGGGGGCGTGGCTGCTGATCCTGGCGGCAGGCGGGTGGCTGGCGCAGCGGGCGTGGAGCGGGCCGGTCGAGCAGCTGTCGCTGCGGATCGTCGGCGTGGTGATGCTGTCGCTGGCGTGGTCGGGGTTCCATGCGCTGCTGATGCCGGGGTGGAGCGCGTTCCCGGAAGGGGCGGGCGGGCTGGTGGCGATCGCGGGGGTGGAGGCGCTCTCGGTGCGGTTCGGGGCGATCGGCGCGGCGCTGTGGCTGACGCTGCTGGGCGTGATCGGGCTGGTGGTGTCGATGGATGATCTGATCGTGGCGCTGCCGCGGATGCTGCTGCTGCGGGCCGGGGGGGCCGCGCGGCACCGGGCGGCGGGGCTGGCCGAGCGCGTGCGCGAGGCGAACGCCCAGCGGGCGCTCGTGCGCGAGAACGATGTGGACGACGACGCGGCGTTGGAGCGGACGCGGGGGCAGATGAAGCCGCCTCCCACGGCGCGTGCCGCGCGATCGGCGGTCGAAGCCGACGAGGAAGAGGACGAGCCGATCGAGGGCGTCGCGGCGCCGGAGGACTCGGAAGAGGAAGCCGACGAGTCCGATGCGGAGTACGAAGAAGAAGACTCGGATGCCGAGGAAGACGCGGACCCGATCGCGTTCGATCCCGAGGCGCTGCGCGAGAAGATCGCAAAGCTCCCGGTGCGGTTCGCGGGGTCGGCCAAGCGGAGCGCCAACGAGGAGGACCTGGACGAGATCCGCGCGCGGAACATGAACGAAGAGGCGGACCGGGCGTATGTGTTCCCCGGGCTGGACCTGCTGGAGGACCCCGAGGCGTCGTACTCGTCGGAGATGGATGTGTATGTGCGCGAGCAGGCGGGGGCGCTGGAGGCGGCGCTGAACACCTACGGCATTTCCGGGGGCGTCGTCGGGATCGACTCCGGCCCGGTGATCACGCTGTACCAGGTGCGCCTGGCGCCGGGGACGAAGGTGTCGACGATCTCGGCGGTGTCGTCGGACATCGCGCGGGCGCTGCGGGCGGTGAACATCCGCATCGTGCCCAACACCGAGGGGCTGGACACGGTGGGCGTGGAGGTCCCCAACCGCAAGAAGGAGAAGGTGCGGCTGAAGGAACTGATGACGGTGTCGGACGCGACGGGGAAGATGCGTCTGCCCCTGTTCCTGGGGAAGGACGCGAGCGGGAACCCGCTGATCGTGGACCTGGCGGCGATGCCGCACATGCTGATCGCGGGGACGACGGGGTCGGGCAAGAGCGTGTGCATGAACGCGATCATCATGGGGTTCCTGTACACGCAGAAGCCGAGCGATCTGAAGCTGGTGCTGGTGGACCCGAAGATGGTGGAACTGTCGCAGTTCAAGAACATCCCGCACCTGATGTGCCCCGTGGTGACGGACATGGGGAAGGCGGCGGCGATCCTGGAGTGGGCGGTTGGGAAGATGGACGAGCGGTACGAACTGCTGTCGGAGGCGGGCTGCCGCGACATCGCGTCGTACAACGGGCTGTCGTGGGAGGAGCTGAAGGAGCGGTTCGGTCCGCAGAGCGAGCAGGAGGAGGCGCGGATCCCGCGGAAACTCCCGTTCATGGTGTTCGTGATCGACGAGCTGGCGGACCTGATGATGACGAACAAGGAGGTGGAGTCTTCGATCGTTCGGATCGCGCAGAAGGCGCGGGCGGTGGGGATTCATCTGATCCTGGCGACGCAGAGGCCGCAGGCGAATGTGGTGACCGGGCTGATCAAGTCGAACATGCCGGCGCGGCTGAGTTTCAAGGTGGCGTCGGGGATGGACTCGCGGATCGTGCTGGACATGAAGGGGGGCGAGCTGCTGCTGGGCCAGGGGGACATGCTGATGGTGACTCCCCGGTCGTCGACGCCGGTGCGGGCGCAGGGGACGCTGGTGGACGACTCGGAGATCCGGCGCGTGACGCGGTTCATCCGGGAGGTCAGCGAGCCGTCGTACGAGCGCCAGCTGGTGGCGCTCCGCGACGGGGGGGGCGCGCTGCCCGAGGACCACGAGCAGCGCATGCTGGAGAGCGCGCAGGAGGACCCGCTGTTCGACCGGGCGGTGGAGATCGTGCTGGAGACCAAGCGCGGCAGCGTGTCGCTGCTGCAGCGCCGGCTGGCGATCGGGTACACACGGGCGAGCCGGCTGATCGAGCTGATGGGCATCGCGGGGATCATCGGGGTCCACAAGGGGTCGGTGGCGCGGGAGGTGCAGATCTCGATCGAGGAGTGGGAGGCGATGAAGGCGCAGGCCCGCGCCGACGTGGAGGCCGCGGCGGAGGCGCCCGGGGGCCGGAAGAAGGGAGCGGACCCGTCGCAGGCGGCGCTGTTCAAGGAGCCGGTGCTGGCGAAGGAGATCGTGCCGGCGGCGCGGGTGGATGAGCCCGTCGAGGAGCCGCCCTTCGATGTGCCGGCGGACACCGCGGAGCTGCACGCGAACACGGTGGTGGAGGAGGAGGCGGTCGAGGAGGAAGAAGCGGAGGACGAGGAAGAAGCGGTGGAGGACGAAGAAGACGCCCTGGAGGGCGACGCAGGCGAGCCCGAAGACGAGGCGGATGAAGAAGAGGAAGAGGAAGAAGA
>DOJA01000328.1:2980-3425 GCA_003511945.1 Phycisphaerales bacterium
GAGGAAGAGGAAGAAGAAGAAGAGGAAGAAGATGGAGAGGAGTCGGAGGAGGATGGGGAGGAATACGAACTCGTCGACGAGGATGAAGCGGAGGACGAGGAGTACGAGTACGAGTATGTGGAAGTGGATGAAGAGGGAGCGGAAGTAGGCGACGAGGAGGAAGTCGAGGACGAGGACGAAGAGGAAGAGGAAGCTGAGGACGAAGCGCCGGAGGCCAAGCCGCAGATCAGGACGAACCCGGTGTCGGCGGAGCGCCGGCTGGGGAAGACTGGATGAACGGGGAGAGACACAGGCGGGACGCCTGTGCCACTCAAACCCCGCCGCACGCGGGGACCGGCTTCGGGTGCGGCTGGATCTGGGCGGCCCTGGCTGCGACGGCCCAACCCGGGGCGGGGCCGGCGGGGAGTCAAGGCGTCAGGGAAGCGGAGAGGGAGGGATTCGAACC
>DOJA01000328.1:3559-3753 GCA_003511945.1 Phycisphaerales bacterium
CAACCGCTCTGCCACCTCTCCGGAGATGGGGGGCGGATCGTAGCACGGGCGATCGGGGGCAGGCGAGGCGCCGCGCCGGGGGGCATCGCACCGGGAGGGGCTTTGCGCCCGGGTGGGGCATCGCGCCGGGTGAACTTTTTCCGGGGGGGTACTTCTTCCGGGAGGGTATTTTTTCCGGGGGGCGCCGTTTCGGG
>DOJA01000122.1 GCA_003511945.1 Phycisphaerales bacterium
CTGGCGGCGCTGGCGCTCGTCCGTTCCATCGCTCACCGGCTCGGCAGCATCGATGAGGACCGGCTGCACGCGGAGGTCCGCGTCCGTGTGATGGTCAGCGCCGAAGGGGCGGAGGCGTCCCTCGGCTCGACGCTCGCGCGGGAACTGGCCTTTGCTGTCCACCACGCGGTGCACCACAACGCGATGATCGCGTCCATCGCGGGCGAACTGGGCATTGCTTGCCCCGCGGGCTTCGGCAAGGCGCCCTCGACCGCCAACCACGAGCGCTGCCAGGCCCGGGGGACCGGGGGGACCACTCACGCGACGGAGGCCAGCGGGACGCGCTGACGCGCCGCCCTCATCCACCTCTTCCATGTGCACTGTGACAATCATCCCGCTGCCGGGGGGCGGCCTGCGGTTGATGACCAACCGCGACGAGAGCCGCGCTCGTCCAGCCGCCGCCCCGCCCGCGCTGCGGGAGTCTCCGGCCGGTGTGCAGGGGCTCTGGCCCCTCGACCCCGTGGGCGGGGGCACCTGGGTCGCTTCCAACGAGCACGGGGTGGTCCTCGCGCTGCTCAACGGCAACCCCCGACCGATGCCCGCCATGCCGACGCCTGAGCGCCTGCGCTCGCGCGGCGGGCTCATCCCTTCGCTGGCGTACGCACGACGGGCCGCCGACGCGCTGGCCGTGCTCCGCGCGGGCGAACTGGATGAGTTCGCGCCCTTCCGCCTGGTGGCCGCCGACGGGTCGGGGGTGCTCGACGCGGCCTGGGACCGGCGCCGGCTCCAGATCACCCGGCGCATTCTTGAACCTGTCTGCTTCGTCTCGTCGGGGCTGGGCGACGAGCGGGTGAGCCAGCGGTTGTCGCTCTTTTCGATGTGGATGGAAGAGCGCGGCGTCTCCCGCGCCAGCCAGACCTCCTTCCACGATCACCGCTGGCCCGACAAGCCGGAGGTCAGCGTCATGATGTCGCGTGCCGACGCCCGCACCGTCTCCGTCACCACGGTGGAGGTGACGCGCGACGGCTCCTCGGCGATGATCTACCGCGACGACGCGGGCCAGACCGAGGCGCGCCTGCCCCGCGTCGAAGCGCTGGCGATCAGGCGGGCATGACCGAGCCGAAGCACCCGACACGCCCGCTGTGGAGGCGCATCGTCACCAACCGGTGGGTGCTGCTGTACCTCGCCCTCCTGGCGGCGTCGCACGCGGTCATCGCCTGGAGGAGCGCCCGACCGTCGCCCCCCGGCTCCCCCGGATCCCCCGGATCCCCCGGATCCCCCGGATCCCTCGCCTCCCCCGCGCTCCTCGAACTCCGCGCCGCCATCACCGTGCCGCAGACGGACGACCGTGGCCCGATCCCCGGGAGCGCCGCCTCGCTCTCTGTCCTTCGCTGGCCCGCCGCTCAGGACGCGACTCCGGCGCCCGTGGCCCGCGTGCCCATCATCCTGCTCCACGGCTCGCCCTCCGGCGGCGGGAAGGACTTCCGCGCCTTCGCGCCCCGTCTGGCGGCGGCGGGCTACGAGGTCTTCGCCCCCGATCTGCCCGGCTTCGGCGCCTCGGACAAGGAGGCGCCTTCGTACTCCATCCGCGCCGGGGCGCACACGGTGCTGGCGATGATGGACGCGCTCGACCTCCCCCGCGCGCACCTGCTGGGGTGGTCGCAGGGAGGCGGCCCGGCGCTGTGGGCGTCCGACCTGGCGCCGGAGCGCGTGGCGTCGCTCATCATGCTTGCGTCCATCGGCGTGCAGGAGACCGAGGGCTCGGGCGACCGGTTCTTCGAGCACGCCAAGTACCGGCTCGGACAGGTCCTCCTGCTGGGCGTGGCGCCCGCGGTCCCGCATTTCGGGCTGCTGGGGCCGCGCTGGTTCCGCCACGCCTTCCTGCACAACTTCATCGACACCGACCTGCGCCCCGTGCGCCCGCTCATGCAGCGGCTGCGCACGCCCACGCTCATCCTGCACGGGCGCCACGACTTCCTCACTCCCGCCTGGGGCGCGGAGGTCCACCACGCGCTGATCCAGCCCAGCACGCTGGTGATGCTGGACGCCGACCACTTCATCCCCCTGCCCGAGCCGATGGGCGACGCCCGCGCGCTCGACGCCGGCGTCGCCCACGCCCTGGCCTTCGTCGCCCGCCACGACGACCCCGGTGCGCCGGTCCTCCGGGGCTCGGCGGTCTTCGCCCCCCCGGAGTCCCATATCGCCAGCCGCCTGGGCGGGATCGAGTTCTCCCGTTCCACTCCCTGGTGGGTCATCATCGGGCTCATCACGGTGGCCACATTCATCAGCGAGGACCTGGCCACCATCACGGTCGGGCTGCTGATCGCCAGCCAGGCGCTGGACTGGGGCGTGGGGCTCATCGGCTGCTTCATCGCCATCGTGGTCGGGGACTTCTCGCTCTGGGCGCTGGGGCGGTTCCTGGGGCGTCGCGTGCTGAAGTGGCCCATCATCCGGGGCATGGTCACCGAGGAGTCCCTCGACCGCTGGGGGCGCGTGTTCGATGCGCACACGGGCAAGGCGGTGATCCTCTCCCGCTTCCTGCCGGGGACGCGCCTGCCGACCTATATCGCCGCGGGCATCCTCGCCAAGCAGGCCCACCACTTCCTGCTGTGGATCGCCCTCGCGGCGCTGCTCTGGACTCCCTTCCTGCTCGTTCTGACCATGCTCATCGGCCCGCGGCTGCTGGATGTCTTCCGCACCGTGTTCCACGGGCCGTGGGCGATCGTCGCTGCTGTTGTTGTGGTGTTCATCATCATCCGGGTGATCGGCTACGAGACCACCGAACAGGGGCGCGATCGGCTCAAGCGCGACCTGCGTCTGCTGGTGTCGCCCGAGTTCTGGCCCGCGTGGCTCTACTACCTGCCCTGGGCGCCCGTGTACCTCTGGCTGGCCCTGCGCCACCGGGGCTTCATGTCGTTCACCTGCGCCAACCCGGGCATCTCCAACGGCGGGGGCCTGATCGGCGAATCCAAGTCCGCGATCCTCGACGGGTTCCGAGCCGTGGGCGAAGTCGTCCTTCCCTGGGGCGTCATCCCCGACGGCGGGTCCCCCGAGGCCCGCGCCAAGGCCGCCCTCGACATGCTCCGACAGCGCCCGGAACTGGGCGGACTCCCCGTCGTTCTCAAGCCCGACTTCGCCTACCGCGGCACAGGCATGCGCATCGCCCGCACCGAGCGCGACCTGCTGGACTACTTCGCGCACTTCCACTTCCAGGTCCAGATGCAGCGCTATCACCCCGGGCCGCACGAACTGGGGGTCATGTGGACCCGCCTGCCGACCCCCGGCGCCCGCGTCAACGACTGGCCCGGCGAGGTCTTCAGCGCCACGGGCAAGGTCTTCCCGGTGATCGAGGGCGACGGGAAGCACACGCTGGAGGTGCTCATCTGGAACCATCCGCGCTTCCGCATGCAGGCGCCGGTGTTCCTCAAGCGGCACGCCGCCATCCTCGATCGCGTGCTGGAGAAGGGCGAGCCCTTCGTCCTTGCCAGGGCCGGGAACCACTGCCAGGGCACGAAGTTCGTTGACGCGCTCCCCGAGATCAGCCCTGCCCTGGCGGCCCGGATCGACCGGATCGCCCAGTCCTTCCGCGAGCCCGGCACCGACCGGCGCGCCGACTTCGGACGCTTCGACATCCGCTACGAAGACCCCCAGGCGGTGCAGCGGGGCGAGGGCTTCATGGTGGTCGAGTTCAACGGCACCAGCAGCGAGGCCACCGCCATGTACGACCCCCACCAGCCCCTGTGGTGGGGGTGGGCGCTGCTCTTCCGCCAGTGGGGCCGGCTGTTCGCCATCGGCGCCGCCCGTCGTCGCGAGGGCGTCCAGCCCCTCTCGCCCGCGCAGGCCTACGCCCTGTGGCGGAAGCACCGCCCCACCGACCCGGGCGTCAAGATCAGCGATTGACTCCGCCCTTCGGGGCGCACAGGATCATCGCCGGAGCGGTCGGAGGGTGCGGTCGATGAGCGTGCTGATGGAACTCTCCCGGATCCTCATCCGCGAGAACAACGACTACCAGATCATCGAACTCCGCGAGGTCGACGGCGACCGCACCTTCCCCATCGTCATCGGGCTCCCGGAGGCCCAGGCCATCGAGCGGCGCCTCCACGGCATCGAGATCAAGCGGCCCCAGACCCACGAGCTCCTCGCCCATGTCATCGAGGCCTTCGGCGGAGAGCTCGTCTCCATCACCATCAACGACCTCGCCGAGCACACCTTCTTCGCCACCCTGGACATCAGGAAGCCCGACGGCTCCACCATGAACATCGATTCCCGCCCCAGCGACGCCATCGCGCTGGGCATCGCCAAGGGCGTGCCCGTCTTCGTCGAGGAGCGCGTCCTGGACGAGGCGCAGTCCGAATGCTGACCCCCGCCGGCGCGACCGCGACGACCGCTGCCACCCTCGCGCCGTGGCCCTTCCCCTTCGGCTCGCACTACGCCACCCCCGACCTGCCCGGGATCGGCGGGGTCATCAAGCAGCGCGAAGAGGACTTCCTCGTCGACGAGCAGCCCCGCTACCAGCCCGTGGGCGAGGGCGAGCACTGCTACCTGCTGATCGAGAAGCGCGGGCTCTCCACCCAGGAGGTGGTCGCCCTGCTCGCGCGCCACTTCCGCGTGCCCAGGCGAGCGATCGGCTTCGCGGGCATGAAGGACAAGCGGGCCATCACCCGCCAGGTGTTCAGCGTCCACACCCCCGGCAGCACGATCGACGACTTCCCCATGCTCCAGAACGACCGCGCCGCGGTCCTCTGGGCCGACATGCACACGAACAAGCTCCGGCTCGGGCATCTTCGAGGCAACCGGTTCTCCGTCAAGGTCCGGGGCGTGCGCATGACGCAGGTGCTCGGCGCCCGAATCGTGCTGGAGCGCCTCCGGACCACCGGGGTGCCCAACTTCGCGGGCGAGCAGCGGTTCGGCGTGCGCCTGAACAACCACACCCTCGGGCGGTTCATGCTCCGCGAGGACTACAGCGCCCTGCTCGACGAGCTCCTCGCCCCCGACCCGCGCTTCCCGCACCTGAACCGCGAGGCCCGCGCGCACTACGCGGCGGGCGACTACCGGGCCGCGATCATGGCCTACCCGCGGGGCTGTCGCTACGAGTGTGCCGCGCTCAACGCGCTGCTCAAGGGCCCCAATCCCCAGAAGGCGTTCGAGGCCGTCGACGCCGCCCAGCGCCGGTTCTGGTGCTCCGCGTTCCAGTCGGCGGTCTTCAACCGTGTGCTCATGGAGCGTCTGGAAGGGCGCCCCGCGCCGCTCGACGCGCTCGTCGAGGGCGATCTGGCCTGGAAGCACGACAACGGCGCCGTCTTCGCCGTCGACGCCCCCACCCTGGGCGACCCGCGCACCACCGAGCGCCTCCGCGCCGGGGAGATCAGCCCCAGCGGGCCTGTGTGGGGCGCGGAGATGACCCGCGCCGCCGGCGCACCGGGCGACACCGAGCGCCGGCTCCTCGACGAGGGCAGCGTCACCCCCGAGGCCCTCGAACTGTTCGCCCGGCGCATGGGCCCGGCGATGTCCGGTGCGCGCCGCCCGCTCCGGGTTCCCCTCATCGACCCCGAGGTCGAGGGCGGCATCGACGAGCACGGCGAGTATGTGCGCTGCGCCTTCGAACTCCCCCCCGGCGCCTTCGCCACCGTCGTGATGCGCGAAGTCATGAAGAACGACGCCCCGCCCACCGGCGACGGCCAGGACGCGCACGCCGAGGAGGGCGAGGCCGAATGACCGACGCCGTCCGCGTGGTGTGCTTCGACCTGGGGGGCGTGGTGGTGCGCATCTGCCGCTCGTGGGAGGAGGCGTGCGCCGGCGCGGGCGTCCCCGTGCGCGCACCCGAGCGCCTCGCTCGCCCGGACCTCGCCGAGCGCCGGCGCGCCCTGGTGCGCCGCTACGAGACCGGCGGGATGTCGTGCGCCGAGTACTGGGCCGCCCTCGCCGGCGCCACGGGCGGCGCCTACACCCCGGAAGAAGTCGAGCGCGTCCACCTGGCGTGGATCCTCGAGGACTACCCCCAGATGGAAGCGCTCATCGAGCGCCTCAACCGTCTGCCCGGGCTGCGCACCGCGTGCCTCAGCAACACGAACCACGCCCACTGGGTCAGTCTGGTGGGCGGGCGATTCCCCGCGGTCGGTCGGATCGCGCACCACATCGCGTCGCACGCCATCGGCGTCGCCAAGCCCCACGAAGAGGCCTACGCCATCGTCGAGCGCGCCCTGGGCGTGCGCGGCCCGGAAGTCGCGTACTTCGACGACCTGCAGGAGAACATCGACGCCGCCCTCGCCCGCGGGTGGCGCGCCGCGCGGGTCGATCACGACGCCGACCCCGCCGCCCAGATCGGGTCCGTCCTGCGCGAGTGGGGCGTCCCGGCCTGAAGCGGTTCCCGGAGGCCGGGCTCCCTGGCACGCGGCTCGGTGGATCGCCCGCGCTTCGCGCTCGGCGCTCGCTTCTTCAGCACGCCATCGGCGGGCACGGGCCCGGAAGGTCGCACTCGCCCAGCAGGCGGAACTCCTTCTTGCGCAGGATCTGGCCCGCGAGCGTCAGGTCGTCGACCGCCAGCGCGATCGTCGGCGCGCCGTTGGGCTTCAGCAGCACGGGGTAGCAGAACTGGATGTTCAGCTCCGCGCCCAGCAGGAACAGGCACAGGCGCGTGAGGGAGTGGTCGCGCCCTACTTCGACCACGAGGATGTCCGTCTCGGAGAACGGGAGACGCTGGCGGACGAGCAGGTCGCGGGCGCAGCGGGATGAGTTCGTCACCAGGCGCACGACGGCGTAGTCGGACGCCTCCTGCACACTGAAGGCGCACACTTGGACTGTCGGGTGGTCCTCGAAGGCCTTGAGCAGTTCCAGCAGTTTGCCGACGCGGTTGTCCAGGAACACGCTGAACTGCGTCACGCTGGGGGGCGCGTAGCTCTGGGCTGTGCTGGCGGCGGCGGCTTGCGTCATCCGCGGAGTCCTTCCTTGGCCCGCTCCCTGCATCGCGTCCCCGGGCCGCCAGGGCTCGGACTCACCCGACACCCACAGCCAGGCCCGCGCGCCCGGCACGCGGCGCGGGGGACGGAATCCCCACAACGAGCCAGATTACCGGCCCGACGCCCCAAAACCAAGAAGAATCCTCACAATCTGGGCGGTTTTCGGTGGCAAGCGGCGGGATCGTCGGACTCAGGCGGCCTCCTGCGGCCGCTCACGGAGTGAATCGAAGGGGGACGGGAGAGACGGGCGGGCCGCCCGTCCCACCAAGAGAGACAGGCGGGACGCCTGTCCCACCAGAGACGAGCGAGGCGCCCGTCCCAGCAAGAGAAACAGGCGGGACGCCGGTCCCTCCAGAGACGGGCGGGCCGCCCGTCCCACCGCGGAGAAGAGTTCAGTCTCCGCGGGGCCCCTGGGCCAGCGGCCCACACTCCAGCAGGTCCAGCGGACCCGCGTCCGGGGACAGCCCGCTCGACCGCCCCAGGGCGAGCAGTTCGGCGATGGCCCTTCGCCCGTCCGGGCCGGGGTCGAGGGTGCGTTGGGAGACATACATCGACAGGTATCGGTCCAGCGTGGAACTGTCGAGCTCCGGGTAGCGGGCGCCGATCCTCTCCATGCCCTCCCGGCGATGGTCCAGGGCGTGCGCGATCGACCGGCACAGCAGCCGCCCCACGGCTTCGAGGGCGCCTGGGCCGAAGCGCTCGTCCAGGTCGCGCCGGACAGCGTTGCCCCCCAAGGGGAGCGGGAGCCCCTTGGCGTCGCGCCACCGGAGGCCGATGTCCAGCAGTTCGGCGAGGTCGTGCCGAGCGTAGGTCAGCTGCGCGTCGTGGATCAGGAGCCCGGCGGCGGCCTCGCCCCGCTGGACGGCGCCCGGGATCTCATCAAAGGGCAGTTCGACGAAGCGGAACTCGCGCCCGACCAGCACACGGAGGACGAGGAACGCGGTGGTGTTCACGCCGGGGATGGCGACGAGCGTGGACGGATCGGCGACGAACGCCAGCGGGTCCGCCACACGGCCGCGCCGGTCGGCGCGGACGACGAGCTTGGGGCCATAGCCGTCGCCGAAGGAGCCGGCGCAGGAGGTCAGGCGGTACCGGTCCTTGATGTGCGGGTAGGTGTGGATGGAGACGGCGGTGATGTCGAGGTCGCCGCTGGTGATGGCGCGACGGTTCAGTTGCTGGATGTCCTCCGCGATGGGGTGGAAGCGGAACCCGTGAGTGTCGAAGACGGGCGGCTCGGACTCGGAGCCCAGGGGCCACCACATGAAGACATCATCGGGGTCGGGGGAATGGGCGAGGGTCAGCAGGGGCATCGGTGGGGAGGGTAGGCGGGGACGGGGGGCGTCATGGGCGAGCGGAGTCGGCACTGATCGACGGATCAGAGCCCCTTGCGGAAGAGCACAAGGCGGTGCACCTCGCGGAAGCCGCACGCGCCGTGGGCGCGGATCGATCCATCGTTCCCGATCTTGGCGTCGGACGCCAGTTCCGTCAGCCCGCGACGACGGCACCAGTCCTCCGCCGCGCGCATCAGCTCGCTGCCCACGCCCTGGCGTCGGGAATCCGGGTCGACCCACCACCCTTCGATAGAGCCCACGGGCGAGGTCTCGCACCCCTCAGCGAACGCTCGCTCGCCTACTTCTATGAACCCGCACAGGCCGGGCCTGGGCGCCCGCGCCGCGACGAGCACCGCTGCGTCGCCACCTCGCGCGAGCCAGGCACGCCAGTCTGCCTCGGTCTGATCGGTCCACAGCGCCGTGCGCATCCGCTGCCACTCGCGCAGGTCGTGGGCCTGCGCCGGGTCGAGCGGCCGGATGATGGGCGGGATGTGGGGCTTCGCTGTGGCGGGACACTCGTTCAAGGGGCCGCTCCGGCGGAGTGTTGACCAGGGGCATGGACCCTGGAAGATGGGATCGACAGGACCGATCCCCGAATGAGCAGTTGCGCCCATAGCTGCTCCGAGTAGGCCCGATGGAAGGGAGAAGAGCGGCGTGGCAGGTGCTGGCTTCGGCACCGCTGACCATGGCTTCGTGCGTAGAATATTGCAATGGGCTGGGCTCGGCCACAATCCGCGCGGTCACGCGGCTGGACCTCGGCGGAGGTCGCCATCATCTTGGCCTGCGTCGTCGGCCTGCTGGCGCTCGTGTTCGCGTTCGGTCTAGCTCCGAGCATCGGGCGATCGAGGAGTGTCGGCCACCAGGCGGTGGCGGGCGCTCAGGTGCGGTCCACGCAGTTTGCGCTGATTGGCTGGGCCCAGTCGCACAACGGGCGCTTCCCGCTTCCATCTGCCGTCGACCTCGCCGACGCCACGGTGAGCGAAGCCGGGCGCGCCAAGGACACCAGCGCCAACATCGCGTCGATCCTGGTCTGGGAGCGGTTGATCGTTCCCGAAGTCCTCGTGGACCCGAACGACAAGGGCAGGGTTTCGGTGAGGAGCGGCTACTCGACCTCGAACCCCGCGAGCGCCGTGAGGCCGGCGGAGGCCCTGTGGGACCCCGCGTTCAGCGCGGACTTCACCTCGGCAAAGGGCGGCAACCTGTCGTGGGCGATGCGCCAGCCCGGGGGCGGGCGCCTTGAGCATTGGGGCCTGTCGAGCAGCGCATCGAGGCCCATGGTCTCCTCGCGCGGCGCCGAGATGACCGGCATCAGCGGGACGCCGACCAAGCCGCGGCCCGACTGGGCCAACCGGCGGAGCATCCAACTTCGTCGCGGCGAGTGGGATGGGAATGTCGCCTTCGGCGACGGGCATGTGCAGTTCGTGACATCGCTCTTCGTGCACGGCTCGGCTCGCGTGAACTGCGCGCTGCTGCCGCCCGACGCCCTGTTCTTCGATGAACCGACGGACCCCGAGTCGAAGAACGACTACTTAGGGATCTTCACCCGCGCGGGGGACTCACTCGCCGACTTCCGGGCGATCTGGGACTAGGAGCCGCTCACAGAGTGAATGGAACAGGGACGGGAGAGACGGGCGGGCCGCCCGTCCCACCGAGGAGAGCAGGTCCGTGTCCGCGGGGCTCTCAGCGTCTTGGAGTGCTGGGGCGCGCCGCGGCTCAGCCCAGCCCCTTGCTCAGGATCGCGCTGCGGTAGTTGGTGTAGGGCCACTGCCAGTGCTCGACGAAGCGGAACCCGCGCTTGAGGTAGAAGGCCATCAGGGCGGTGTCGGGCTCGGCCATGCTGCAGGCGAGTTCGTTCGCGCCCAGGGCGCGGGCCCGCGTCTCGACGGCCCCGAGCAGCGCAAGCCCCACGCCCCGCCCCTGGTGGTCGGGGTCGACCGCAAAGAGCGAGAAGTGCGTGACCCCCTGGCGGAGAAAAAAGGGCGGGAACCGGGCGGTCTCGATCTCCTGGAAGAGGATCGTGCCCACGAGCGCGTCCGTCGCGCCCAGCGCGTCGCGGAGGGTGGCGACGAAGCACTCGCCGCTGGCGGCCCGCTCGCGCGTCACCTCGACCGTCTGGCGCCCCGCGAGCGGGCGGAGCCCCATCTCGACCTGCGGCCTGTAGGCGCGGTGAAGGAGCGCGGTCAGTTCCTCGGCGCTGTCGCCCTCGCGCAGGGGGCGCACGGAGAGGGTCCGGGCGGCGACGGACGCGGGCGGGGTATCGTTGAGCGTCACGGGCAAGGCGGTCCTCCGGCGAGCCGAGCGGAGAGTCTAGACGGAATAACTATGCAGTCCAGCGCATATTCCACGAATCCGCCCCTGCCGGACCGTCCGGTCCCCGTCGAAGGGGAATCGCGCCTGCGCGTCCGCTACTGCGAGTGCGACCCGATGGGCGTGGCCCACCACTCGGCGTTCATTCCCTGGTTCGAGATCGGGCGGACGGAGTTGCTCCGCGCCGGCGGGGTGGCCTACGCGGCGATTGAGAAGGCGGGGGTCTTCCTGGTCGTCACCCGCCTTGAAGTGCGCTACCACCGTCCCGCGCGGTACGACGACCTGCTGGTGGTGGTGACGCGGGTCTCGGGGGGCGGGCGGGCGCGGGTGGACCACGAGTACGAGGTCTGGGCCGACCGCGACGACGGGAGGGGCAAGAGCGAACTGCTGGCGACGGGGGGCTCGACGCTCGCGTGCGTGGGCGCCGATGGCAGGCCGCGGGCGCTGCCCGACTGGCTGCGTGCGGAGCGCCACGCCCCGGCGCCGGGCTGAGCGCGGCGCTTCCCGTGGTCCAATCATTCGAAAAGGGATTCACCACGGAGGCACGGAGCCACCGAGGAAGACAGAGGAGCTGGGTTTCGGACTTCCGGCGCCCTGACTCTTTGATCTTCTCCGTGACTCAGTGTCTCCGTGGTGAGTCTTCAGGCGGGAGTTCACCACGGAGGCACGGAG
>DOJA01000098.1:0-3593 GCA_003511945.1 Phycisphaerales bacterium
TTGCCACGGGTGGAGATCGCCCCTCCGTGGGGCGATCGGAACCCGTGGAACGCCCGGCCATGGACAAGTCTCCTCCGCCCCGACGGGGCGGTGCAGATTCGTCCGAGCTCTCCACGGGTTCCGGCCACTACCGGAGTGGCGGCCTGCACCCGTGGCAAAGGTCCACGGCCCTCCGGGCCGGAGGAGAGTTCCGGGCCGCTCCGGGCCGCTCTGTTCCACGGGTTCCGGCCGCGGGGCGCGGCCCCCACCCGTGGCAATGATCCTCGGCCCTGCGGGCCGGGAGAGCGCAGTGCGGCGGAAACCAATCACCGCTCGAACTCAGGCGAATCGTGGCGGAATCAAACCAAAGCGGGTTGAAATCCCGCCCCACCCGGAGTCCGCGAATCAACGGTGATCCGGCCGACTCCGCCCGGGGGCTCAGGCCCGATCCGCGCGCCGCTCGCTGACCGCGCGTTCGACCGCCAGCAGCAGCTCCTCCGGCTCGGTCATCCGCCCGGCCCCCACCGTCCGGCACGCCTGCCAACCATCGGCGGGGCCGACCAGTCGGAAGCCGTCCGCGTCGAGCGTCCGTGCGTTCCTCTGCGTCGCGGGCTGGTTCCACATGGCCTCGTTCATCGACGGCGCCAGCAGCACGGGCGTGCGGGTGCGGTCGATGGCGCTGAGCACCAGGGTCACGATGTCGTCGGTCATCCCCGTCGCCAGGCGGGCCATGCAGTCCATCGAGCAGGGCGCCACGATGGCCGCGTGGGCCGACCGCGCGGTCGAGATGTGCTGCGGGTCGTGGGACTCCACATGCTCCCAGGCGCTGGTGTAGACCGGGCGCCCGGAGAGGGCCTGGAAGGTGAGCGCCGTGACGAACCTCGTCGCCGCGGGGGTCATGCAGACGGTGACCTGCGCCCCCGCCTGCGCCAGGCGGCTGACGAGCGTCGCGGTCTTGTACGCCGCGATCCCGCCGGTCACCCCGACGATGATCCGCGCGTCACGGAGGGCTGCGCTGGGCGGGGCCATCGCGGATCCCCCCGATCAGTCCGCCATCGCGCGCCGCGGCGCCCGCGGGCGGGGAGGCGGGAGCGCCTGAGCGCCGCGGCTGGTGTCCGCCATCGCCTCTTCCTCGGTCTGCCAGGTGATCCGGTCCTGCATGATCTCTTCGATCACGATCTCCAGGTCGGTCTTCCCGTCGCGATCCACCAGCGGGCGGGCCCCGTCCATCAGCTGCACCAGCCGGCGCTGGATCAGCGCGCACAGCCGGAACCGGCCCCCCACCTTGCTGACGACTTCTTCGCCCTTGAGCGCCTCGATCATGCGTGGTTCGACTCCGCGTGGCTCACCGACGGACCCCGGTCCCGGGAGGGCGAACGCCCCGCCCGGGCTCGACGCCCCCGGCCTGAGTGCGTGCTCCAGATCCCAACCCTGCGGCGCAGGGTGAGGTTTTCCTCCAGAGCGGAATCCGGTAGTCTAGGGACACCAAGGCCCCGCCGCAACGATGGGCGGCGGCGGCCTTGCTCCCCGATCGTCGGCCCCTCCTCCTCTCCCCCGGACCGCCTCCGCCCGGAGCCCCGTGGCTCCTCGGACCGCCCTCCGTGGAGCGCCCATGCCCGGAACCCGCGAGTTCAAGTTCGGTGACCGCCTGGTGCATTCAGGGCGCCCCGAGTGGGGCGTCGGGGTCGTGACCGCCGCGACCACCGTCCGCTCCGGAGGACAGGCCCACCAGCGCCTGACCCTGCGGTTCGATCGGGCCGGGCTGAAGACGGTCTCCACTGAGTTCGCCGCCCTTGACTATGCCGGGTCAGATGCCCCCATCGGCCCAGCGCCCGACGCGGCCCCGGTGGCCTCAGTCAACGGCGAGGGCTGGCTGGAGACCCTCGAAGCCGGGAACCTCAACGAGGCCATGGCCCGCCTGCCGGAGGACACCCGCGACCCCTTCGTCACCCTGGGCGAACGGATCAGGGCCACGCTCTCCCTCTACCGCTTCTCGGACCACGGCTCGTCGCTCCTCGACTGGGCGGCGATGCAGACCGGGCTGCGAGACCCGCTCGCCCGGTTCAACCGCCACGAGCTGGAGCAGTTCTTCCGGCGCTTCGCCGCCGAACGGGAGCAGCACCTCAAGAAGCTGCTCCTGGAGGCGAGGCGCAAGCCCCCGCCCGAACTGCCGGACCTGCTTGCCAAGGCCCCCAAAGAGGCCCGGGACGCGGTGAGGCGGCTCCACCTCGGTTGATGACCCCACGCGACGCGACGGCACAGGCGGGAGACGCCCGGCACCGATCCGGGCGGGCCGAAATCGGGACTATCGGAACGGGCTGATGCTCGAGGGCGTCTCAACGAGCCGGTGCAGCCGTTCTTCTCGGACTCATCCCTCTCGATCGTCCCGCCGGGCGCTGGTGGCACGCCGGCCCCGGCGCGACTGGCCCGCGGGTTGATTCTCTCCTCCTCGACCGCCCGCCCATCGCGCGGGGCCACACATCGAGGAGAGCAGACCATGAACGAGCAGGAGTTTCAGAACAAGATCGGCGAACTTCTCAGCCAGATCGAAGACCTCCCCTCCGACAAGCAGGCGGCGCTCCGCGACCTGGCCGACCAGACGCAGCACCGCCATGACCGGCTCAAGAAGAGCGTCAAGGAACTCCAGGACTCCCTCGACTACCTGCGGCTGAGCGTGAAGTACCTCGTCTTCGACCTCGAGGCCACCCGGCGCGAGAACGCGTACCTGCGCAAGATGCTGGAGCAGGATCGCTCTGGCCGCACCGACGAAATGACCGAAGGCGACGCGGCTTGAACGGCGGGAAACGGAAGGCGACGTGCCGCCGTTGAGTGACGGGGCTTGCCCCGCTCCGATGGATGAGACAAACGCCTTGAGCCGCTCCCCGTCACGTCTGCAAATCAATAACCCGCGAAACGGACGCGCCTGGCGCGTCCGTTTTCAATGCGCATGGCTCGTTGGTCGATACCATCACGCGGAGCGCCCGCTATGATGCCTGCGCGTCCGGCTCTTGCATGGCGATCAGGCTCCCTTGCCTTGCGAGGATTCGCCTGATCCAGGGTGCGACTGGATCGCGACTGGCACAGCCCGGAATTTCCCAAGCTCAGGTTTCGCCTGGAAAGGTTTGCTCGATGAACGTTGCATTGCCCCACGATTCCCGCGTCGCCTCCCATTCCTCGCCGTTCGGTCCGCTGGGCGCGTTGCCGCCGAGCGTCTACGCGCCGATGCTGCAGCCTCACGCCGCCGGCCAGGTTGCCGGTGCTCCCATGCAGCGCTACCGCGAGATGACCATCGACGAGCTGCTTCTGGAAAACCGAATCGTCTTCCTCGTCGGCGAGATCAACTACGTCTCCGCCACGCGCGTCATCATGTCCATGCTCTATCTGCAGAACCAGAAAAAGGGCATCGACGTCAACCTCTACATCAACAGCCACGGCGGCAGCGTTGACGACACCCTGGCGATCTACGACACGATCAATTTCCTGGGCTGCGATGTCGCCACCTTCTGCATCGGCAAGGCCTACAGCGGCGGCGCGGTGATCCTCGCCGCCGGCAAAAAGGGCAAGCGCTACATGCTGCCGCACGCCCGCGTCATGATCCACCAGCCCTACGGCGG
>DOJA01000098.1:3814-4006 GCA_003511945.1 Phycisphaerales bacterium
GTGGCGGACATCGAGCGCGACAGCGAGCGCGACAAGTACTTCGGCGCCGCCGAGGCCAAGGCGTACGGCCTGGTCGATGAAGTGCTCACCGCCGAGACCGCGCCGCCCTCCACCGAAGGCGTGCCGGTGGTGTGAGCGCCACCGAAACGCGCAAGCACGTTCGAGAAGCGCATGCGTTGCCAAAACGCGCAC
>DOJA01000333.1 GCA_003511945.1 Phycisphaerales bacterium
CACGCCGCCCCGCTTCGACCCCACCAAGCCCCACCAGGTCCGCCCTCGGCTGCGCGCCGTGAAGGGCTTCCCCGTGCAGCAAGGCGAGCAGGTGCTGATGGGGCTCTCCGACGCCCGCCAGATCTCCGACCAGGTGGTGTTCACCATGCCCCAGGCCCAGCTCATCCTCCCCCATATGGACGGGGAGAACGATGTCGCGGGGATCACCGAGAAGGTCGGGCGGGGCCTGCGCCGCGAGGACCTGGAGATGCTCGTGGCCCAGCTCGACGCCGCCGGGCTGATTGAAGGCCCCGTGTTCGACGCCATGCTCGCTCGGATGCGGGCCCAGTTCGACGCCAGCGTCAACCTGCCCCCCTCCTCCACCGCCGACTTCGCCGACGCGCTGGTCGTGCAGGCACTGGGGGACAAGGCCACCGAGGCGCAGAAGACCGAGCTCGGCCCGACGAAACTGCGCCAGACCATGGACCACTGGATGAACCAGGTGCTGGAGAAGGCCGAGCGCCCCTCGTTCGACGCCCTCCCCCGCGCCATCGTCGCGCCCCACCTCGATTACTGGCGGGGCTGGATGAACTACGCCCATGTCTACGGGCGTCTCCGCGTGGTCGACCGGCCCGACCGCGTCGTGATCCTGGGCACCAACCACTTCGGACAGTCCACGGGCGTCTGCGCCTGCGACAAGGGCTTCGAGTCCCCCTTCGGCGTATGCGAGCACGACGGCGACTTCGCCTCGCGCGTGAGCGCCCACCTGTCGCCCCAGCAGCGCGCGCAGCTCCTGGAGAACCGCTACGACCACGAGCGCGAGCACTCCGTCGAGCTCCAGATCCCCTGGATCCAGCATGTCTTCGGCTCGCGGAGCGACGAGCGTTTCCCGCCGGTGTACGCCGTCCTCGTCCACGACCCCGCGCACAACAACGGGGAGTCGTACGACGGCAACGGGCTGGGGCTCCTGCCCTTCGTCGACGCGCTGAAGAAGGCGATCGCCGGCGCTCCCGGCACGACGCTCATCGTCGCCTCCGCCGACCTGAGCCATGTCGGCGCCTCCTTCGGCGATCAGACCCCCTTCGTGGGCGACACGGAGGAATCCAAGGCGTTCCGCGACCGCGTCGTCCGTCACGATCAGGAGATGCTCCAGCTGGTCCACCAGGGCAAGGGCGAGGAACTGGTCGCCTCGATGGCCTGGCAGCAGAACCCCACCCGCTGGTGCAGCGTGGGCAACCTGGTCGCGATGATGAAGGTCACGGGGGCCGAGCGGGTGGAGATCCTCAACTACACCGTGGCCGCCGATCAGCAGGGCGTGGCGGCGGTGTCGTCCGTGGCCGCGGTGGTGGCGTGACGAGCGCGGGGATGGCCGCCCTCTCGGGGGCGCTCGTGCTGGGGCTGCTGGGACTGACGCTGCTGATCGGCGGACGCCGGGAGGGGTCGTGGGTCTCGCGTATTGCTCTCGCGGGCGTCGGCCCGGTGAGCCGCATCACGACGCTGGTGGGCGGGCTGGCGCTGCTGGTGCTTGGCTACCAGCTCGGCGCGCGGGCGCTGGGCGTGGCCGCGTTCCGGGTGCCGGGATGGGCCGCGGTCGCGCTGCCGCTCGGCGCCGTGGGCCTGTCGCTGGTGAGCGACGCGATCGACAACCGGCGCGGGGGCCAGTAGACCGGCCCGGGGCGCCGATTCAGCGCGGGCGGGTCATCTGCGGGTGCACGATGTAGCGGTCGTGGACCTCGAGGATCAGGTCGTTCGCGCCGTCGCCGGTCAGGTCGGTGACGATGGCGGCCCGGGGCTCGAACTCGCGGCTGTCGCCGCCCCGGAACAGGCGCGACTCGAACACCTCGAACTCCGTCGCCAGCACGATCCGCCGGGTCGCGCTGAACGAGAAGATCTGGCACATCTGCTCGCGGGCGTCCAGCACCACCATGTCCATGTAGCCGTCGGAGTTCAGGTCGCCCACCTCGATCTCGTGCTCGAGCCGGTTCTCGTTGTCCGAGCGGTAGGACGACACCTCATCGAGGGTCACCCGCTGGCCCGCAAGGCGGACCACCGCGAACGCGCCGGGGGAGATCGCCACCACCGAGGGCTGCTCGTCGCCCGTGAATCGTCCGGCGGCGATGGTCGTCGCGTCGAACGCGCCGAACCGCAGGCGGTCGCGCACCTGCCACGCGCCCGAGGCGTCGCGGTCCATCAGCACCAGGCGCTTGCTCGCCTTGTCGAACGCGACGATGGTCGGGCGCTCCGCACCGGGGAGGACCGCCAGGGCGGTCAACTGCGAACTGGCCTCGGGCAGCGTGACCTGCTCGACCACGCGCCAGCCCCGCGCGGGGTCAAAGGCGCAGGCGCGGACGAAGTTCTGGTCGGCGATCAGCAGTTCGTCGTGCCCGTCGCCGTCGGCGTCGAGCATGGCGGTGTTGCCAGGCCCCGCCGCCTGAACGAGCCCGAACTGGGGCATGGTCTTGTCGGTCAGCACCTTGGCGCGGGCGAGGTCGGGGGTCACCGACTGGACCATCACCAGCGGCTCGCCCGGGATGAACAGGACCAGGTCGGTCACCCCGTCGTGGTCGAAGTCACCCGAGAGCATCGATTCCGGGGGGCGCTTCACATCCTCGAGTTTCAGCACCGCTGGCCCCCCGGAACCCCCGGCCCCCCCGGAACCCCC
>DOJA01000310.1:0-1756 GCA_003511945.1 Phycisphaerales bacterium
AAGGCGGGCGATTCACTCGCCCGCCGCTCTACCCCATCTCAACTCGTCCGCCGCGGCGGACGAAGCGCTCTACGATCCCGCCCCGGTCGGCTCGGGCATGGGAGGCGCTGATGGAGTTGAAAGGCAAGCGGGTCGTCGTGACTGGCGGCGCGGGTTTCCTGGGGCGGGTCGTCTGCGACCGGCTGAGGGCCAAGGGCGTCGCGCCCACGGACCTCTTCATCCCGCGCCGCAAGGACTTCGACCTGACCCGCGAGCCGGACTGCGAGCGGCTCTACAAGGCCGCCTTCGGGGGCAAACCCGTGGACCTGGTGCTCCACCTGGCCGCGGAGGTCGGGGGCATCGGCGCGAACCGGGCGAACCCGGGGCGCTACTTCTTCGCCAACATGGCGATGGCCCTGCACCTGATCGAGCAGTTCCGCGTGCAGGGGCTGGCGTCGCGGGGCGGGAAGTTCGTGCAGGTGGGGACCATCTGCGCCTACCCCAAGTTCACGCCCGTGCCGTTCCGAGAAGAGGAACTGTGGAACGGGTACCCCGAAGAGACCAACGCCCCCTACGGCGTGGCGAAGAAGGCCGCCTGGCAGATGCTCGACGCGTACCGGCTGCAGTACCGCATGAACAGCGCCTATGTCCTCCCCGTCAACCTCTACGGCCCGGGCGACAACTTCGACCTCGAATCCAGCCATGTGATCCCGGCGCTGATCCGCAAGTGCGTCGAGGCCCAGGACCGGGGCGACGACCGCATCGTGTGCTGGGGCACGGGCAGGGCGAGCCGCGAGTTCCTGTATGTCGACGACGCCGCGGAGGGCATCGTCCGTGCCGCGGAGGTGATGGACGAGCCGACGCCCATCAACCTCGGCGCCGGGTTCGAGATCACGATCAAGGACCTGGTTGAACTGATCGTTCGGCTGTCGGGGTTCACGGGCAGGATCGAGTGGGACGCCACCAAGCCCGACGGCCAGCCCCGGCGCTGCCTCTCCACCGAGCGGGCGGCGAAGCTGCTCGACTGGCGCGCCCGGGTGGGGTTCGAAGAGGGGCTTAAGCGAACGATCGAGTGGTACCGGGTGAACCGTGGAGCGCCCGTCGGCTCGGCGCACTAACGGGAGACGCCGACCTGATGCGCGTCCTCATCCTCAACCAG
The DNA here is from genome assembly GCA_003511945.1 of Phycisphaerales bacterium. Lineage (GTDB taxonomy): Bacteria > Planctomycetota > Phycisphaerae > Phycisphaerales > UBA1924 > UBA11155. Next base: position 1,139 of record DOJA01000310.1, read on the forward strand.
CCCTTCCACCCCGATGTCGTCGCCACGGCCCAGATCGCCAAGGACCTCGCCGACGACCTCGTCGCACGCGGGCACGAGGTGACCGCCATCGCCTCCCGCTCCATCTACGGGCGGCGCGGCGCCACGCTCCCCCGGCGCGAGACGGTCGGCGGGATCCGCATCATCCGCGTCGGCTCCAACATCTTCGGCAAGGGCGCCGTCGTCGGGCGCCTGCTCGACTTCGGCGCCTACTACCTCATGGCCGCCCTGCACGGGCTGTTCAACAGGCGGTTCGATGTGGCGGTCTGCCTGACCACACCGCCCTTCATCGCGACCGTCGGCCTGCTCCTCCGCGGGCTGCGGGGCACGCGCGTCGTCCTGTGGACCATGGATGTCTACCCCGATGTCATGGTGGCCCACGCCATGCTCCGCGAGCGCTCGCTCCTGCACCGGCTGCTCCGGCGCCTGCACCGGCGCGTGCTCCGCGGGGTCGACGCGATCATCGTCCTCGGGCGGTGCATGAAGGAACGCCTGATCGATCAGGGGGGCGATCCCGCGAAGATTGAGGTCGTCCCCGTCTGGTCCGCGAGCGAGGGGCCGGAAGCGGGCGCGGCTGCCCAAGGGGGCCCCGGGGAGGGG
>DOJA01000310.1:1815-7760 GCA_003511945.1 Phycisphaerales bacterium
CCCCGGGGAGGGGGGGGGCGAGAACGCCTACCGGCGCGAGTGGGGGGTCGGCGCGCGCACGGTCGTCATGTACGCGGGCAACTTCGGGCTGGCGCACGATGTGGGCACCTTCCTTGACGCCGCCGAGCGACTGAAGGACGACGACACCGTTCGGTTCGTCTTCGTCGGGGGCGGGAAGCGATGGGTCGAAGTGGAATCGCGCGTCCGGGAGCGCGGGCTGACCAACTGCCGCCTGATGGACTACCAGCCCAGGGAGCGCCTGGGCGAGTTGCTCGCCGCGGCCGATGTCCAGCTGGTGACCATGCAGCCCCAGTGGTGGGGGCTGGTGGTTCCCAGCAAGTTCTACGGCGTGGCCATGGCCGGGCGTCCGGTGGTGTTCGTCGGGCCGGGGCAGAGCGAAATCGCCCGGGTCATCGAAGAAACGGGCTGCGGCGTGGTGGTGTCGCCCGGCGACAGCCACGGGCTGATCGGCGCGCTCGAACGGCTGCGACGCGAGCCCGACCTCCGGGAGGCCATGGGGCGAAAGGGAGGGGACGCCGCCGCCGGGAGCAGCGCCCGGGCGCGGGCCTGCGGGCGCCTGGTGGAGATCATCGAACGAGCGGGGGAGCGGCCGATCCCCGCGAACCGGGGGTGAACCGGGGGGCGTCGTCGTCGTAGCAGGTGATCGCCTGGGCTCCGCGCGCCGATGCACGGGGGCGGCGTGAACGGGTCCGCCCGCCGGCGCGGGATCGAGGATGCATGAGCCAGCAACCATCGAAGCCGGCAGACGACCCCTCCGGGCGCGGGGCGGCGCAACCCCGCGTCTCGGTGGTCATCCTGACGCTGAACGAGGAGATCAACATCGAGGCCTGCATCGCCTCGTGCGCGTGGTGCGACGATGTGCATGTGCTGGACTCGGGTTCCGCCGACCGCACCCGCGAACTGGCCGAGCGGGGCGGCGCGCGGGTGCATGTGAACAAGTTCGAGTCCTTCGGCAGGCAGCGCAACTGGGCGATCGACCACATCCCGATGAAGCACAAGTGGGTGTTCCACCTCGACGCCGACGAGCGGTTCACGCCCGAGGTCGTCCGCGAACTGGCGGCCCGGATCGGGCCGGACGGCGAGAGCATCGACCGCGTGGCGTGCTACCGCAACCCCTCGAAAATGATGTTCATGGGGCGCTGGATCCGTCACGCCGCCGAGTACCCGGTCTACCAGGTGCGCCTGTTTGACAGGACCGCGTGCCGCTTCCAGGACCATGGGCACGGGCAGCGCGAACTCACCGAGGGCGCCATCGGCACCTTCGACGAGCCCTACCTGCACTTCAACTTCTCCAAGGGCTTGCACGACTGGTTCGCGCGCCACAACGCGTACAGCGACCGCGAGGCGGCCCATGCGCTGGCCGACGAGCCGGTGGGCCTGATCGAGGGCCTGCGGGCTCTGATGACGGGCGACGGGACGGAGCGCCGACGGTCGCTGAAACGACTGAGCCGGCGCGTGCCGTGCCGGGGTACGGTGTACGCCATCTACCAGACGGTCTTCCGCCTGGGGTTCCTCGACGGAGCGCCGGGGTGGAACTACATCCGCATGCGCGCCATCTACGAGTCGATGATCGCCACCAAGCTCGCGCTGCTCCGTCAGGAGCAGCAGGCCCAGCGCCGACCCCCCGGGGCGGGAGCAACCCCGTGACCAGCCCCGCCAATGCGCTCGCCCGTGGCGTCAGCCCCTACACGCGCCGGGAGAAGGTCCTGCGTGTCGCGTGGTGGTTCATCGGGCAGCCGTTGTTCCGGATGTCGTTCCACAACTGGTACGGCGTGCGCCGGGCGATCCTGAGGGCGTTCGGGGCCGGCGTGGGCCGGGCCGTTCGGATCCGTCCGACGGTGCGCATCGAGCAGCCCTGGAACCTGTCGATCGGTGACGATTCAAGCGTCGGCGACCGGGCCATCCTGTACTGCCTGGGGAAGGTGACGATCGGGACGCGCGTGTCGATCTCGCAGCACGCGCACCTCTGCGCCGGGAACCACGACTACACGGACCCGCAGATGCCCCTGCTCCGCCCGCCGATCGCCATCGAGGACGAGGCCTGGATCGCCGCGGACGCGTTCGTCGGCCCGGGCGTCCGGGTGGGCGCGGGGGCGATCCTCGGGGCGCGCGGGTGCGCGTTCAAGTCGCTGGAGCCGTGGACGGTGTACGGGGGAAACCCCGCGCGCGCCATCAAGGGACGGGAACGCCCCGGGGCGCGGGGCCGGGGCTGATCCCCCTCGCGCGAGGGGGTTATCATCCCGCCCGGCCCGAGCGGCGCTGGGTCGGGCTTCCCGAGAGAGAAGGGGAACGGTCATGGCGGAGGCATCGCGGTCTGCGACGGAGCCCGGTCGGCCCGGGCTGGCCGCCGATGCGCCGGCGAACGCGGGCGAGGACTGGGGCTGGCGCGACGAGACGCCCCGCCACACCATCGCCTACCTGCTGGGAGCCGTGCTCCGCGCCGGGCCGGCGCTGAAGCCGGGCGTCCGCGTCCTCGATGTCGGCTGCGGGAACGGCCACATGTGCGCCGAGTATGTCAAGACCGGCGCCACCGTGGTCGGCTTTGACATCTCGCAGGCGGGCGTCGAGATCGCGCGACGGAGCGTCCCTGGGGCGCGGTTCGAGGCGATGGCCATCCGCCCCGACGCCCTGCTCCGTCTGGGCGAAGAGCCCTTCGACATCGTCCTCAGCACCGAGGTCGTCGAGCACCTCTATGCGCCCGAGGAGTGGGCGCGGTGCTGCTTCAACGCGCTCCGCCCGGGGGGGACGCTCATCGCCACCACCCCTCACCACGGGTACCTCAAGAACCTGGTCATCAGTCTGACGAACAAGTGGGACGCCCACTGGCACCCGGCCGAGGAGGGCGGGCACATCAAGTTCTGGAGCGAGCGCACCCTCGGGAACATGCTCAGGGAAATCGGCTTTGCTGAACTGCGATTCTCCGGCGCGGGGCGCGTGCCCATGCTCTGGAAGTCCATGGTCGTCGCCGCCAGGCGCCCAACCGGGGCGACGGCGGGATCCGGGGCGACGGCGGGAACCGGGGGGTCGGCCGGATCCGGGGGGTCGAGGGCGCGATGACCACGCTCGTCACCGGGGGCGCCGGCTATATCGGCTCGCACGCTGTGGCCCGCCTCCTTGCCGAGGGGCGCCGCGTGCTGGTCATCGACAACCTCTCGCGTGGGCACGCCGGTTCGCTCGACCGTCTCCGCGCCGCGGGCGGGTTCGCGCCCGACCGCCTCGTCTTCGAGCGGGGCGACATCGGCGACCGTCCCCGCGTCGCGGCCCTGCTCCGCTCCCACGCCGTCACCGAGGTCCTGCACTTTGCCGCCTTCGCCTCCGTCCCCGAGAGCGTCGGCGAGCCGCTGGCGTATTTCCGCAACAACACCGCCGACGCCACCGCCCTGCTCGAGGCCTGCGACGGCGCGGGTGTCCAGCGGCTGGTCTTCTCCTCCACCTGCGCGACCTACGGCATGCCCCCGCCGGAGCGCATCCCCATCAGCGAAGACTGCCCCCAGAACCCCGTCAACCCCTACGGCGCCTCCAAACTGATGTTCGAGCGCGTCCTGAAGGACTTCACGCTGGCCCGGGCCAGCGCGGGGCGCCCGTTTGGCTGCGCCATGCTGCGATACTTCAATGTCGCCGGCTGCAGCCGCGCGGGAGTGCTGGGGGAGGACCACGACCCCGAGACCCACATCATCCCCCTGGTCCTCCAGACCCTGCTGGGGCAGCGCGAGCACCTGACCATCACCGGCACCGACTACCCCACACCCGACGGCACCTGCATCCGCGACTACATCCATGTCGACGACCTGGTTGACGCCCACCTGGCGGTGCTGAGAGCGCTCAAGCCCGGCGAGGCGCGGGCCTACAACCTGGGCATCGGCAAGGGCGTCTCCGTGCGCGAGGTGGTCCGCAGCGCCGAGCGCGTCACCGGCAGGCGTGTGCCCGTGAAGGAAGGCCCGCGCCGCCCGGGGGATCCTCCCACCCTCTTCGCCGACCCGTCGAAGATCCGGCGCGAACTGGGGTGGAGCGCCGCGGTCACGGACCTCGATGAGATCATCGCCAGCGCCTGGCGCTGGTTCAGCGCGAACCCGCGCGGCTACGGGGGCCCACGGAGCGGCGCCGGCCCGTGAAGGTGGTCCATGTCATCCGGTCGATGGACCCCGCCGCAGGCGGGCCGCCCGTCGTCGCCGCCCGGCTCGGCGCCGCCCAGGCGCTCATGGGGCACGAAGTCGTGATCGTCGCCTACGACGAGCCCGGCGCGACGGACCGCATGACCAAGTCCTACGCCGGTGCGCCGGGGTTCGACCGCGTGCGGATGGTGAGCATCCCCCGGGGCGGGCGCGCCGAGCGCCTGCTGGCCCGCGGGGCGCGCCGGGTGCTGAAGCACGAAGTCCCCGGCGCGGGCGCGGTCCACCTGCACGGCGTGTGGGACCCCATCCTCCTTGCGGCGGCCTCGGCGGCGCGACAGGGCGGAGTGCCCTACGCCCTCACGCCCCACGGGATGCTCGACCCCTGGTCGCTGGGCCAGACGCTCTCCAAGCAGATCAAGAAGCGGGCCGCGCTGGCGCTCGCCTACCGGGCCATGCTCAACCGCGCGGGGTTCATCCACGCCCTCAACGCCGACGAGGCCCGCCTGCTCGAGCCGCTGCGGCTGCGCGCGCCACGACAGGTCTTCCCCAACGGCATCTTCATCGAGGAGTTCGCCTCGCTCCCCGCGCCCGGGTCGTTTCGACAGGCGCGCCCCGAGCTGGGGAACGATCCCTTCGTTCTGTTCCTCAGCCGCCTGCACTTCAAGAAGGGGCTCGACTACCTGGTCGAGGCCTTCGCGCTCCTGCGGACCCGCCACCCCCGGGTGCGCCTCGTCATCGCCGGACCGGACGACGGCTACCGCGCCACGCTCGAGTCCCTGATCGCTCGGCAGAACGCAGCCGACCGGGTCCACCTCGTCGGCCCCCTCTACGGCCCGGAGAAGTTATCGGCCCTCGTGGACGCCTCGGTTTTTTGCCTCCCCAGCCGCCAGGAGGGGTTCAGCATGGCGATCACCGAGGCCATGGCCTGCCGGCTGCCGGTGGTGGTCTCCGACCAGTGCCACTTCCCGGAAGTGGCCGAAGTCGGCGCGGGGAGAGTCGTGCGCTGCGACCCAAAGGGCGTCGCCGCGGCGCTGGAGGAGGTCTTCTCGGACGAGACCGCTCGGCGCCGGATGGGCGAGGCCGGGCGTCGCCTGGTCGAGGAGCGCTTCACCTGGGCGCGGATCGCCGCCGGGATGGTCGAGGCGTACCAGCGCGCCGGTTCGAGTTCGGCTTCTGGTTGATGGGCGCACAGCCCGCGCACAGCGCCGATTTCGACTGGACCGGACCCGTTCCGTGTGGTAACTTCTTTCAGTGTCAGGGTTCCGAGAAATCGGAGCCGCACAAGGGCGGAGTCAGATCCCCCTTCATCGTTGAGCGAGATCGAAGCCCCGGCTGTCCGTGCGTTTGCCGCAAGCGAGCGCGGGGCCGAGGCGCCTGTTCGCAGCGCGGCGTCGTGTCTTCGCTCGAGGATCAGATGTTCTTCACATCGAACCGGCTCGCGCAGCCCGCGCTCCCTTCGGGGTCGTCGGCGGTTGTGGACCTCGATCGCCTGATCGGTCCGCTGACCGGACGGGGCGATCGCAGGCGGGAACGGCGCGCCCCGCCCTCCCGCCCGGTGTTTGCGATCGTGAGCGAGGAGCTGACCCCCTACCGCGTCCATATGCACCGGCGGATCGCGCGGGAGATCCCCGAGTTCAAGCTCGCGACGGTGCAGGTGCTCGAGCCCTCCGCCAGCGCGTGGCGACTCACCGAATCATCGATCAACACGGTGGATGTCTCCGCGCGCAAGGACGCGGGCGCGGGCCGCCTCAGCGGCGCCCGGCGTCAGGCGGTCACCGCGAGGAACCTGGTCCGCTGGCTCAACGAGAACAA
>DOJA01000310.1:7876-8583 GCA_003511945.1 Phycisphaerales bacterium
TCCGCTGGCTCAACGAGAACAAGCCCGAGGCCGTCATGCTGGTGGGCTACCACCGGCTGCCGCTGCTGGGCGCGCTCCTCTGGTGCCGCCTGCGGGGCGTGCCCGCCCTCCTGTGGGGAGACAGCAATGTGCGCGGCGATCGCCTGAAGGGGCTCAAGCGCCGGGTGAAGCAGTCGGTGCTCCCCTGGGTGCTCCGTCAGTACTCCGCCTGCCTCGCCTGCGGGTCGATGGGCCAGCAGTTCTTCCAGCGCTACGGCGTGAAGTCCGACCGCCTCCACCTCAGCCCCGTCGAGCCCGACTACGACCAGATCGAGCGCCTGGATTCCTCCTGGGAGGAGGAGGCCACCAAGCGGTTCGGGCTCGACAACGGGATGCGCCGGATCGTCATTTCGTCCCGGCTGGTGGGGATCAAGCGGGTGGACCTCTCCATCCGGGCGTTCGCAGCGATCGCCGCCGAGCGTGCGGGCTGGGAGATGGTCATCCTGGGCGACGGGCCGGAGCGGGCCGCGCTTGAGGCGCTGGTCCCGGCGGGGTTGAAGCACCGGGTGCGGTTCATGGGCTTCGTGGGCCAGCAGGAACTCGTGACGAGCGTCTACCGCCGGTCGGAGGTGCTCCTCCACGCGGCGTCGTGGGAGCCCTGGGCCCTGGTCATCAACGAGGCGACGGCGGCGGGTCTGGCCATGGTCACGACCGAGGCGGTCGGCGCG
>DOJA01000310.1:8642-8930 GCA_003511945.1 Phycisphaerales bacterium
TCACGACCGAGGCGGTCGGCGCGGCAGTGGAACTCGTGCGCGACGGCGTGAACGGACGCGTGGTGGCCCGCGACGACCTGGACGCCCTGACCGACGCTCTCCGCGAAGTGACCGAAGGGAGCCGCGCTCGCACCATGGGCGCCGAGTCGCGGCGCGTGCTGGCGGAGTGGCGCCAGAAGGCCGACCCCGTGGCCGGCCTGCGCGAGGCGCTGCGCCGCTCGGGCGCGGTGGCCTGACGCCCAACGGGCGGCTTCTGAAGGTCCGAAGCCCTCCCGCCCCCACCCCCAC
>DOJA01000039.1:0-171 GCA_003511945.1 Phycisphaerales bacterium
CTCCCGATCGGGGGGGTGGGGGCGGGGGCTCAGCGGCTGGACTTCTCGAACTCTTTCATGAACGCGACCAGGGCGCGTGCGCCCTCGATGGGGAAGGCGTTGTACATGCTGGCGCGCATGCCGCCGGTCGAGCGGTGGCCCTTGAGACCGTCGAGGCCGCGCTGCTCGGCC
>DOJA01000039.1:333-24858 GCA_003511945.1 Phycisphaerales bacterium
TGATGTTCATCAGCGAGCGGCTGGTCTTCTGGGCGTGGCCGGTGTAGAAGTCGGTGGAGTCGAGGTAGTCGTAGACCATGGCGGCCTTCTCGCGGTTGCGCTCGGTCATGCCCTTGATCCCGCCGTTCGCCAGCATCCACTTGACGACCTGCCCGACGAGGTAGATGGCGAAGGTGGGGGGGGTGTTGGGGCGGGACTCTTCTTCGGAGTAGGTCTTGTACTTGAGCATCCTGGGCAGGTCCTCGCGCTGGCGGGCGAGGAAGTCGTTGTGCGCGATGACGAGGACGGCGCCGGCGGGACCCAGGTTCTTCTGGGCGCCGGCGTAGATGAGCCCGTACCTGGTGACATCGATGGGCCGGGAGAAGATGTCGCTGGAGGCGTCGCAGACCAGGGGCGCGCCGTGCGGGTGGACGGGCTCGGCGGGGAACTCGGTGCCGAAGATGGTGTTGTTGCTGGTGAAGTGGCAGTAGACAGCGTCCTTGGAGAACTTCCACGAGGACTTGTCGGGGATGCGGTCGAAGTTGGTGTCCTTGCTGGAGCCGACGATGTTCACCTTGCACAGGGACCTGGCGGCGTCGACGGAGTCGGAGGCCCACTTGCCGGTGAGGAAGTAGTCGGCGGTCTGGTCGGGGCGGGCGAAGTTCATCGGGACCATGTGGCACTGGGACGAGGCGCCGCCCTGCACGAAGAAGACGCGGTAGGTGTCGGGGATGGAGCCCAGGGCGCGGAGGTCGGCCTCGCACTCGGCGAGCACGCGGTCGAAGACCTTGCCGCGGTGGCTGTGCTCGAGGATGCCGATCCCGCTGTTGTAGATGTTCCACATGTCCTTCTGCGCCTGGCGGAGGACTTCCTCGGGGAGGACGCCCGGGCCGGCGGAGAAGTTGAAGATGCGGTCGGTCGCGCCGGGGGTGGACTTGGGGGCGGTGAGGGTGGTCATGGGCGGGTCTCCCGGGGGTCGGTGGCTCTCTCTCGCTGGGGTCACTCGATGACGGTCAGGTCGACGGACAGGACATGGGGGCTGCCGGTGCGGATGGCGTTCATGACCTCGGCGCCGGGGTCGGCGTCGAGACTGATGCGGGCGCAGGCGGCGGTGGCGCCCTGGTAGATCACATTGTCCATGTCCTCGATGTTGATGCCCGCCTTCCCGATGGCGCCGACCACATGGGCCAGCACGCCGGGTTTATTGAGGTGGCGGACGACGAGCAGGCGCGTCGCGGGCGTCTTGTCGCACAGGTTGATGACATTGGGGGCTTCACCCGTGGTCTTGTAGTCGCGGACGATGCGGACGACCTCCTCGGCGATGGCCTGCTGGGCCTGGTCGGTGGAGGCGCCGATGTGGTGCGTGCCGCAGACACCGGGGGACTTGGCGATGGCGCTGTCGAAGGCGCCGGTGGCGGCGCCGGGTTCGTTGGTGAAGACATCGAGCCCGCACCGGACGCCCTTGGACCGGACGGCGTTCAACAGAGCGCCCTCGTCCACCACGGCGCCCCGGCTGGTGTTGATGAAGATGGCGCCCGGGCGCAGGGCCTCGCAGAAGGCGGCGTTCAGCAGCCCCTTGGTCTCGCTGTTGGCGGCGATGTTCACGCTGACGACATCGGACTCACGCGCGACGGTCAGCGTGTCCGGGGCGCGGAGCACGCCCAGCTCGCGGGCGCGGGCGTCGGTCAGGGAACGCGACCAGGCGATGACCTCCATGCCGAAGGCGTGGGCGCGGGCGATGACCTCCTCGGCGATCCTGCCCAGCCCGATGACGCCCAGCGTGCGCCCGTGGAGCCCGCGGGCCTTGCTGTACTCCTTCTTGTTCCACTGGGCGGCCTTCAGTTCCGCCGTCTGCTCGGGGATGCGCCGGTCGCAGGCGAGGATCAGCCCCCAGGTCAGCTCGGCGACGGCGATGGAGTTCTTGCCCGGACAAGTGGCGACGCTGATGCCCCGCGACGAGGCGGCGGCGAGGTCGATGTTGTCGAACCCCGCGCCCGCGCGGATGACAAGGGAGAGTTTCCTGGCGCGCTCGAAGGCGGGCGCCTGCACCTTGGTGGAGCGGACGATCAGGATGTCGGGGTCGAGGTCGGCGATGGCGCCGGGGAGCGTCTCGGGGGAGAGGTCGGCGTTGACCGTGACCTGCAGCCCGAGGGACTTGAGCCCGGCGACGCCAGAGGGCTCGAACTTGTCGGCGATCAGCGCATGCACGGCGGGCGGCCTCCGGGGATGACCGGTTGATGATACCGGCCCGGCGGTCGTATGAGGGAATGGTCCACCAAGAACCGTGCGTCATGATGTGAAGTCGCGATCACGACTCACTCCATAAGGCGGGACGAGGACATTGCCTACTTCTCTGCACTCGGATGCGGCGAGAGTCGGGCGATGTGCAGCTCGAGGCGCTTGATCTCACGGAGCAGGGCGTACTTGTCCATCTGGAGCCAGAACCACATCTTCAGCATGGCGACAGCGAGCAGCGAGAAGTTCAATCCCGCGGCCCACAGGATCGCCCCGCGGGTGTCGGCGGCGTGGTACACCCGGACCGCGCACAGAACCGACACGGCGACGAACGCGAAGGTCACGACGCCTGCGAAGAGGGCCACCCAGCGCTGGCGCCCGCGCACGGTGTCGCCCAGGAGTTGGAACACCGATGCTTCGTCCGCGCCCGGGTTGAGCGGGTCCGCGGGGCGGTCCAGGGCTTGACGGATCCTGTCATCGAGGGGGGTGTTCACGGGTCGTCTCCTTGTCGTCGCGCTCGAGGGCCTCTCGCAGCGCGTTGCGGGTGTGGTGCAGGCGGGACTTCACGGTGCCGACGGGGAGCGCCAGCACAGAGGCGATCTCTGACACGCTGAAGCCGTCGATATAGAAGAGCCGGAGCATGACCTGGCGATCGAACTCGAGGGCGTCGATCGCCCGGCGCAGCGGGTCTGGGTCGGCGGGCTTGCGATCGGGCTCGGACCGTGGCGCGACGGCCCCGGCGGCGCGCCGGTCGCGACGCCGGGCCGCGATGCGGTCGGCGCACTTGTTGGTGACGATGCGGAAGGCCCAGGCGCGGAAGCGGGCGGGATCGTCGAGTCTGGACAGGCCGCGGACGATGCCGAGCCAGGCCTCCTGCACGCAGTCGAGGGCGTCAGACCGGTCGGCGCCGCCCAGCAGATGGGCGGCGTGGGCGATCAGCGGGCGGTGCCAACGAGCGACCAGGGCCGAGAGGGCCGCGCTGTCGCCGCTCTGGGCGGTCAGGACGAGCAGTTCGTCGGCGATGTCGTCGGCGGCGCGGGGCATGGGTCACCGACAAGCAAGTCTGACGGGCCTGGCTCGCGGTTCAATCGCGGCCGGCGATTTCCGGGCCGGTCCTAGAACTGTCGTCCGCACTCGGGGCACTTGCGTTCGGGGAGGTCGGCGAGGGAGTAGCCGCACTCGGGGCAGGCGGCGGGGGTGACCTTGATCTCGAAGTGGCAGGCGCAGACTGAGCAGGAATCGGAGCCGACCTTGGCACGCTGCGAGGCGGCGCAGACCGGGCAGACAATCTGAATGTCCGCGATGAGCGGCACGCCGGGGGCGATGGATTTGGCTCGCGCAGCGCGCGCGAGCGAGACGATGGCGCACAGGAGCGTCGCGCAGACCGCGAGGATGCCCAGCACCCCGAGCCCGCGCGAGACCAGGTCGTCGTCGAACGCCTCGCTGGCGACCGCGACGCTCATCGTGGCCGCCAGCCCCCAGCCGAAGGCCAGCGCCAGCAGGAGCAACCAGCCCGGGGCCGAATTGGGCTTGAGCATGCCGAGCAGGCCGGTCTGGAACGACGCTGCGGCGGCGAACCAGAGGACGCCCATCACCTTCTCGGTGACATCCGCGGGAAGGAGCAGACTCGTATTCAGCCACACATCCGCCAGGGACCAGAGCGCGGCGGCAGCGCTGATCCCCAGCGCGCCCTTCGCCCAGGTAGTCCAGCGCCGACGCTCCAGGAGCACCGCGTTGGGCCACGCGGCGATGGATGCTCCGGCGAGGATGAAGACCGTCGAGACGCTCGTGTTCCATCGCTGGAACCGGAGTCCCCAGATGTCCAGGAGCACGAGCGCCGCCGAGACGGTGGTGAATCCGCACAGCAACCACATGAACCAGCGGGGCCCGGCGCGCCGGGACATGCCCTCGAGCGCGCCCAGGATGACCCCGCCGAAGACCACGACGGTGACTAATGAGCCGAACACGCGGTCGTAGGTCCGGCTGGAGGTCGAAGCGAGCAGCACCCACACCCCGAGCACGCCGAGGGCCAGCAGCGCCGCGCCGAAGGCGATCAGCACGCCCCGGCGCACCGCCTTCAGGAGGGGATCCTCGGGCCGATAGGAGCGCGGCTTGCTCGGTGCGCGGTCGGGCATCCGGGAGAGTGTACGGGGCGCGGGAGCGGGCGGTTCTTCAGTCCAGCGTGTGCACGAACAGGCCGCTGCGGAGCTTGGGCTCGAACCAGGTGCTCTTGGGGGGCATGATCTCACCGGCGTCGGAGATGGCGATCAGTTGCTCGATGGTGACCGCGTGCATGGAGAAGGCGATGGCGGCGCGCCCCTCGTCGACGCGCCTCCTGAGCTCGTCCGGGCCGCGGATGCCGCCGACGAAGTCGATGCGCGTGTCGGTGCGGATGTCGCCGATGCCCAGGATCGGCTGGAGGATGCGCTCGGTGAGGATGACCGAATCGAGCGAGCGCACGGGGTCGGCGCGGCTGATGGATTCGGTCGGGAAGGCGATCCCGTGCCAGCGCCCGGCGATGTACATGGACACGGAACCGGGCGACGCGGGCTCCGGGCTCGCATCGGGCGTGACGCGCGCCCCGGCGCCGATCTTCTTCAGCACCGCCTCGGGCGTCAGCCCGTTCAGGTCCGCGACGGTGCGGTGGTAGGGCAGGATGGTGAGCGCGAAGGCCGGGAAGAGGACGGCGAGGAACCAGTTGTACTCCTCGGCGCCGGTGTGGCGCGGGTTGGCGGCTCGTCGCTCGGCGCCCGCGCGGGCGGCGCTGGCGGTGCGGTGGTGCCCGTCGGCGACATACGCGCACGGGAGCGCCCCGAACGCGCGGGTGTAGAGCGGGGCGCGCTCCGGCGCCGCACGCCAGACGGTGTGGCGCACGCCGTCGGGCGCGGTGAAGTCGTAGAGCGCGGTCCCGGCGGTGTCGGCGCGGATGAGAGCGCCGATCGCGGCGTCATCTTTGAAAAGGAAGAAGACGGGCTCTGCATTAGCGCTCAGGGTGAGGACATGGCGCGTGCGGTCGTCTTCCTTGTCCTTGCGGGTCTTCTCGTGCTTCTTGATGAGCCCGCTGTTGTAGTCGTCGGTGTGGCAGCCGCAGACGACGCCGGTCTGGGAGACGCGCCGTCCGAGGAGCGACATCTCCTGGCGGTAGAGGTAGATGGCCGGCTGCGGGTCGCGCGTGAGTGTGGCGTCGCGCTGGAAGCGCTCGAAGGCGCTCTTGGCGGTGTCGTAGACGATGTCGGCGTGGTGATCGACCTCGTCGGGCAGGTCGATGTCGGGTCGGATGACATGCAGGAACGACCGGGGGTTGCCGGCGGCCAGGGCGCGGGCCTCCTGCGTGTTCACGACATCGTAGGGAACGCACGCGACCGCAGGGGCGAGTTCCGCGGGCGGGCGCAGGACCGAAAGGGGCTTGATTCGCAGCACGGGGCGGCTCCCACGGGCGGGTGGGCGATCCCCGCGCCGAGGGCGGACTATATTCGATGAGCGGTGGCGCCACGGCGCGCCTCGTGCGGGGTTCGCGATGGAACGAGGTGAAGCGTGAGACGATGGGCTCTGGCGGCAAGCACGGCGGTGGCGGTCGGTCTCGCGGGGGCAGCGCCCGAGCCGCCCGCCGCGACGCACTCGGGATTGAACGAGTTTGCGCCGGACCGGCGGGATGGGCAGCGGGAGTACGAGTCGGCGCTGAACAGCGTCGCGTCCGCCGCCGGGCTGCGGGAGTTCCACGACCTGCTCGCCAGCGAGCCGCACATCGCCGGCAGCGCGGGGGACATGCGCCAGATCGAGCGGCTGGCGTCGGCGTTCCGAGCGATGGGGCTGGAGACCGAGATCGACTGGTTCTGGGCCTACCTGCCCCACCCGATCAGCGCGGAGTTGGAGATCGTCGCGCCCGAGCGGAAGACGCTGAGCGTGCAAGAGCCGCCCATCGAGGCCGACCCGGCGACGGCGCACCCGGACCTGACCATCGGGTGGAACGGGCACAGCGGGAGCGGGGAGGTCACTTCGGGCGTGGTCTACGCGAACTACGGCACGAAGGACGACTTCGCCGAGCTGCGCCGGCTGGGGGTGGATGCGCGCGGGAAGATCGTGCTGGCGCGCTACGGCGGGAACTACCGCGGGTACAAGGCGAAGTTCGCGGAGGAGGCCGGCGCCGTCGGGCTCATCATCTACACCGACCCGGCGGACTCGGGCTACATGCGCGGGCTGATGTACCCCGAGGGGGGCTGGGCGACGGCGGAGCAGATCCAGCGCGGGTCCATCAAGGTGATCCCGTGGGCGGGCGATGCGCTGACACCCGGGGTGAAGGCGACCGAGCACGCCGAGCGTCTGGACCCGGAGATGCTGGACCTGCCGCGGATCCCGGTGCAGCCGGTGGGGTGGGGGGCGGCGCAGGCGATCATGGAGCAGATGAAGGGCGCGGGCGTGCCCGAGAAGTGGCAGGGGGCGATGCCATTCCCCTACCGGCTCGAGGGCGGGCCGGACCTGCGCGTTCGGCTGAAGGTGGAGCAGGAGCGCCGCATCACCAGGACCGCGAATGTGACGGGCACGCTGCGCGGGACGACGAAGCCGGACCAGTTGGTCATCGTCGGCGCGCACCACGATGCCTGGTGCCACGGGGCCGCCGATCCGACCTGCGGCACGATGCTGGTCATGGAAGCGGCGCGGAGTTTCAGCGAACTCGCCCGGCGCGGCGAGCGCCCCGAGCGATCGGTCGTCTTCGGCGGCTGGGGCGCGGAGGAGATGGGCATCGTCGGGAGCGTCGAATGGGTGGAAGGGCGCCGGGAGGAACTCCTGCGCAAGGGCGTGGCGTACATCAATCTGGACGCGTCCACGATGGGCCCGCTCTTCAACGCGAGCGGGGCGGCGTCGCTGGCGGGCCTCGTGCGCGAGGTGACGACGCTGGTGCCCCAGGCGCGCGACCCGGAGACGACCGTGTTCGAGGAGTGGTCGTCGCGCAGCCGGGCGACGGGCGCCGCGACCGCGCCCGGCGCACCGCCCCGCGTGCAGGGGATGGGGGGCGGCTCGGACCACATCGGCTTTGCGTTCTTCGTGGGCGTGCCGTCGCTGAGCGCGGGCTCGGGCGGCGCGCGGGGGACGGCGTACCACTCCAACTACGACACGCTCCGCTGGTACCGCCAGGTGGTCGGCGACGACTACGAGCCCGGGCTCATGAACACGCGGGTTGTGAACCTGCTGCTGGCCCGGCTGTCGCGCGCGGATGTGCTGCCGCTCCGTCCGTCGGCGTGGGCGGGGGACCTGCGCGACCTGAGCGCGAAACTCGTCGAGCGCGCCAAGGCCCTGAGCGTGCAGGTGGACCCGTCGGCGCTGGTCAGCGCCACGGAGGCGTTCGAGCCCGTAGCGCAGCGGTTCGAAGCGGCGCTGCGGGACGCCGTTGCGCGCGGGGGAGACTCACTCGAGCGGGCGCGCCGGGTGAGTGACGACTTGTTGCTGACCATCGAGCGGCGCTGGCTGGACCCCCAGGGTCTGCCCGGGCGCCCGTGGTTCAAGCATGTGTACATGGCGCCGGACGACGACTCGGGCTACAGCGCGTGGCCATTGCCCGTCGCGCGGGCGGCGGTGGAGCGGGGCGACGCCGCCGCGGCGCAGGAGGCGATCTCGGCGCTGGCGGCCCGGCTGGGCGACATCGGGGCGGCGCTGGAGCAGGCCGGCGCGGGGCTGTAGGGGGGCGCCGGCTCAGTCGTCCGCGTCGTCGGTGTTGATGGTTTTTTCGAAGATGACGAGGTTGCTGAGCCGGTCGGGGTCCCAGCGGAGGCCGACGATGTCGTAGCCGCTCGCGATGCCGAAGTGGAGCATGGGGCGGACCTTGTTGTCGCACTCGAAGCGGAGGGAGCGGTAGCCCTCGGCAGTGGCCCACTCTTCAGCGCGGTTCATGAGCTGCGAGGCGATGCCGGCCCGGCGCATCTCGGGGACCACGCCGCAGAGCCAGGCGAAATGGACGCTGGGCTTCAGCTCCATGCCGACATAGAACCCGACGGCGTCGGGGCCGATGCGGGCGACCTGGATGAAGATGTTGTGGCGCCCGCGGAGGCGGTTGCGGATCTGGGCTTCGGTGCGCTCGGGGCGGAAGATCTGGTTGTAGAGGTGCGTGACGAGCGCGAAGTCCCTGGGATCGATGCGGTCGATGATGGCGTCGGCCATGCCGGGGCTCCCCTTCCGGAGGGGAGTATCGGCGCGCCGCGGCGCGTCATCAAGCGCGGGACATGTACGATCCGTCGGCGGTGGAGACCTTGATGGCCTCGCCCTCGCTGATGAACTGGGGCACGCGGGTCTTGAGCCCGGTCTCAAGGATGGCTTCCTTGACGACATTGGTGGCGGCGGCGTTCTTCACCCCCGGCTCGGTCTCCTTCACGGTCAGTTCGACCGCGGGGGGCAGTTCGAGCAGGAGCGGGCGCCCCTCGTGCAGGAGGACGATGGTCTGGGCGTTGGGGCGGAGATAGAGCATCGCGTCGCCCACGATTTCTTCCGCGATGTTCATCTGGTCGTAGGTCTCGGTGTCCATGAAGACATACGAGTCGCCGTCCTGGTAGAGGTATTCCATGTTGCGCCGGTCGAGCGAGGTGACCTCGACCTCGTCGCCCGAGCCCAGGCGCTTCTCGAGGGACTGCCCGGTGGTGACATCCTTCAGCTTCACCTGGACGAACGCGCGGAGGTTGCCCGGGGTGCGGTGCTCGAACTTGGTGATGACGAAGAGCTTGCCGTCGATGCGGCAGGCGTACCCGGGGCGGAGATCTGTCGCTTTCACGGCCTGTGTCTCGCTTGGATAAAGGTTCGAGGCCCGGGGTGGACCGGGCGGGGGCGGAGATTGTAGCCGGAGCGCGGCTCGGGCACCCGCCCCGGTGAACGCCGGTAGAATCCTCACCGTCGGTGTGACGGGGCGGGTTTGTTCGAGGAGTGGTCTGCGATGGGCATGACGAGACGGGAGTTCAGCGTGCGGGGACTGGCGGCGGGGGCGGGCCTGGCGCTCTTTCCGGGCCTGGTCGCAGGCCGGGCGTGGGGGCGGCAGGGGGGCGAGAGCCCGAGGCCCCGCCGGAGCTACTTCGAGTGGGTGAGCGCAGGCGCCGCTGCCGACGACTTCTGGGCCCAGGCGGCGATCGGCGAGGGCGGGAACTCGCTCATCGTCGTCCGGGGCACGGACTCGCTGCTGGTCGACACGAAGAACGCGGGTTTCGGGCTCGTGCTCCGCCAGGAGGTGTTCGATGTCGCGGGGACCGTCCCGACTTATGTGGTCAACACCCACCATCACGCGGACCACATCGGCGGGAACGCATCGTTCATCAAGGATGTGCAGCTGGTCGCGCACGAGAACGCGAAGAAGCGCATCATCGACCAGGCCGATCGCCTCGCGGCGAGCGCCAAACGCGCCCTGGAACAGGCCGAGGCGAACGAGGCGAACAAGGACGAGGTAGGCCGGCGCACCATCGCCAACATCCGGGCCGCGGTCGAAGCGCTGGCGGCCACGAACCCCGAGGACTTCGGCCCGGAGAAGACGATCCCCGCGGGCAAGGAGATGACTCAGGGCGCGCTCCTGCTCGAGCGGATGGAGTTCCACCACTTCGGCCCGGGTCACACGGACAACGACATCGTGGTCCGCATCCCGGGGCTGAACCTGGTCCACACGGGCGACCTGCTCTTCTACCGGCGCCATCCGTTCATCGACCGCTCCGCCGGCGCGACGACGACGGGCTGGCAGAACTCGCTCAGGCGGATCATGGCGGTGTGCGACGAGAAGACCATCGTCGTGCCCGGCCACGGCCCGCTGACGGACAAGTCAGCGCTGCAGGAGCAGATCGACTACTTCGACAAACTCCGCGAGATCGTGGGCAAGGCCCGCGACGAGGGCAAGACCAAGGAAGAAGTCGTCGCCATGCCCAGCGACGCCTTCGCGGGCTACGAGTTCCAGCAGATCTGGCCCAGGACCGTGGCGGCGATGTACGAGGAGCTGGGCGGCGGCTCGTGAGCGCCGGGGGCCGTCCTGGTCAGGACGCCGCGCTCGTCGTCAGTTCCACTGTCGCTGCCTCGGGGGGCTCCGTCTGCACATGCAGCCGCTTCGCGCGGTGCGCGGACCAGTCCGTCACCCGCCGGTCCGGGCTCGATGCGGTGTCGTGGACGCGGAGGATGTCGTACGCGTTGTCCCGCTGCGCGGGGATGAACCCCGCCTCGCGGATCAGGCGGCACAGGACCGGCTCGTTCAGGCAGTAGGTCGTTCCCGCGGCGGAGACGACATTCTCCTCCATCATTACGCTGCCCATGTCGTTCGCGCCGAACGCAAGGGCCGTCTGCCCGACATGCGGGCCCATCGTCACCCACGAGGCGCCGATCGAGTAGATGTTGTCCAGGAACAGGCGGCTGACCGCCTGGGTGCGCAGGTACTCGATCGCCCCCGCCCGACGGACGCGACGACCGAACTCCGTGCCGGCGCGCGGGTCGCCGTCGCCCGTCAGGTTGGCCACCAGATCGCCCGGGAACACCGCGCCGGGCTCCTGTTCCTCGGGCCGGTCGCCCCAGTCCCGCACGCGCCCCAGGGGCGTGTTCTCCCGCTGGAAGGGCCAGGAGATGAACGCCTTGTAGTGACCCAGCGCAGAAGGCATCGAGCCATCGAGGCATCCAGCCATCGAGGGGGAGGCAGGGCTCGAAGCGCGGCCTTCACTTGATGCCTTGACGCCTTGATGCCTCGATGCCTCCTCCAGCGCCCGGTCCTGCCACCGGCGCACCAGGTGCATGTGGTGGATCCGGTCGGCGTGGCCCTCGATGTGGCCGAACATCATGGTCGCGCTGGTGAACATGCCCAGCGTGTGCGCGACATACATTGTCGTCAGCCACGCCTCGGCGTCGCACTTGCCCAGCCCGATCCTGCGCCGGACCGGTTCCGCGAAGATCTCGCCGCCTCCGCCGGGGAGGGAGTCGAGCCCCGCGTCGCGCAGGCGGACCATCACCCAGCGGATCTTCGCTTCGAGCGTTGAGCCCGGCGGATCGAAGAAGCGGACGAACTCGATGAACTCGGGCGGGCTGAAGGCGTGGATGTGGACCTGCGGGAAGCGGTCCTTGATGCCGCGCAGGAGCGAGGTGTACCACTCCAGGGGCAGCGCCGGGTTCATGCCCCCCTGCATGAGGATCTGCGTGCCCCCGATGGCGACGAGCTCGCCGATCTTGTCGTGGATCTGCGCGGGGTCGAGGGTGTAGGCGTCGTGGTCGTCCGCGTCGCGCCGGAAGGCGCAGAAGGTGCACTTGGCGGAGCAGACATTGGTGTAGTTGATGTTGCGGTCGATGATGTAGGTGCGCAGGGAATCGCCGTGGAGCGAGCGGCAGCGGGCGTCGGCCCACCGCCCCAGCGTCAAGGTGGGCGCGGCGGTCAGCAGGGCGAGCCCCTGTTCGGGCGTGAGGCGCACCGCCCCGAGCGCGACATCAGCGAGAAGGCCGGCGTCGCGCGGGTCGGCCTGCGGGGCCTCGGGCGGGGGTCGGAGGGGCATGGGAGGAGTGTATGGACGGGGTTCTGGGTTTTCAATCCGGAGTGAAACTCTGCGCCGCCACCCGGGCCGGGGGAGCCGTAGAGTCCGGCATGGCCGGAGCCCTGCCTTCGAGCGACATCATCCTGCGCCGGATGGTGGACGCCGTGGAAGAAGTCCGCCGGCGGATGGTCAGGGCCTGCTGCGCGCTGGAGGGCGCTGGGGTTCGGTATGCGCTGGTGGGCGGGAACGCGGTCGCCGCGTGGGTCGCAACGGTCGATGAGGGCGCGGTCCGGAACACCCGGGATGTCGACCTGATGATCCGCCGGAGCGATCTCTCCGCAGCGCGGGCGGCGCTGGAGTCGACGGGCTTCCGCTTTTGCCAAGCCGCCGGGATGGACATGTTCCTCGACGGCCCCGACGGGCGTGCCCGCTCCGCCGTGCATATCGTCTTCGCCGGAGAATTCGTGCGTCCCGGAGAGCCGGCGCCGAACCCGGATGTTCTGGATTCCACTGATCTGGGCGCGTTCCGGGTCATCAACCTCGAAGCGCTCGTCCGCATCAAACTGACGGCGTACCACGACAAGGACCGCACGCACCTCCGCGACCTCATCGAAACCGGGCTGGTGGACCGATCCTGGGCCGACCGACTCCCGCCCGTGCTGGCTCAGCGCCTGGCGGCGATCCTCGACACCCCCGGCGGGTGATGCCTTCGCGGAACGCACGGACCGATAACCGGGGATCACTCGCGCGTGGCCGGCGTCCCGATCGGACTCCACCCACCCCCCCGAAGCGCCGATAGCCATGCGGGGCGGACTTCTCGGCCGCCCGCTGGAGATCGAGGTGGCCTACAGCCCGCGCCCCCATATCTCGATGGCGCTGCAGCACCTTCGCTTCGGCGTGACCGCGTCGGCGGCGGTGCTCTCGCTGTGCCTCATCGCGCAGGTGGGCGTGTGGGCGGTCGTTCACTTCACCGACGCACGCCTGACCCATGTCGCGCCCGCGCCCGACGGGGCGGCCCCGCTGAGGGTCGTCCGCTCGGCGCCCTCGCCCCTCGACGAGACGCCGGACGCGGGGGCCAAGGCGACTCAGGCGCTGACTCCCGTCGATGCCGCCGAGGTGAACCAGGTGCCGGGCCAGACGCATGTCCGCCTGCGCCGACTGAGCGGGCTGGTCCAGTCGATCGGGGTGATCGCCTCGCTCGTCTTCGCGGCCCTGGCGTTCCAGGGCGTCATGATCGCGGGCGGCGCGGCGCTCCCGGGCGTTGAGAAGGTCGTGACCGCGGGCTCGTGGGCGATGGTCATCGCGCTGGTGTGCGCGCCGATCTCCAGCGTGCTGCCGACCGTGCCCTTCTCGGGCGTGTTCGTGGGCTACGAGGGGATGGTGCAGGCGTCCGCTTCGGTCCGGACCGGGGTCGAGGGCGCCCCTGGACCGATGGGGTACTACGCCTGGAACCTGCTGACGCCCGTCGTTCTTCTGGCGGGGATCGCGCTGGTCCTGTGGCGCTTCCGCGCCGGGGTGGAGGCGGGCGTGATCGTGACGAGCATCAGCCAGCTGGACGAGAAGCTGGAGAGCGAGATCCGGAACATGCGCCTGGGGCAGTTGTCATCGCCCCGCGCGATGGGCGCCCTGAACGCGGCGCTGGGCGACGCCTCGGGGGCGTATACGAACCCGCACTACCAGGCCCCGGTGGCGCCCGCCCAGCCGCAGCGCCCCCTGGGAGCGCCGAGCGCCGTGATGCCCGAGCCGGCGCCACTCCGGCGTCCGCTGGAGCCGGTCGGCCCGCCCGAGATCCTGGACCCCAAGCGCCGACCGATCTGAGTCTCGCCCGGAGTTTGAGCTGCGCACAGAAGGACCTCCTCTCCTTGTTGGGACGGGGGCGGCCAGCCCGTCTCTCCCGGCACTCTCGGGGTCGTTCTGTGCGCGGTTCTCACGCCCTGGTCGGCGGAACCCAGGTGCTCTGCACATGGAGGTCGCGCATCTGCGCGTCGGTCACGGGGGACGGCGCCTGCGTCATCAGGTCCGCGCCGGTCTGTGTCTTTGGGAAGGCGATGACATCGCGGATGTTCTCCGTGCCGCACAGGTGCATCACCAGCCGGTCGAGCCCGAAGGCGATCCCGCCGTGCGGGGGAGCGCCGAAGCGCAGGGCCTCGAGCAGGAACGAGAACTTCTCCTTCGCCTGCTCGGGCGTCAGCCCCAGGAGCGAGAACACCTTGGACTGCACCGCCGGGTTGTGGATGCGGATGGAGCCGCCCGCGATCTCGCTGCCGTTGAGCACGAGGTCGTACCCGGCACTGACCACCGACTCGATGGCCACCTCGTCATCGACGCCGGCGTCCACGAACGCCTGCTGCTGATCGAACCGCGGGGCCGTGAAGGGGTGGTGCATGGCCACCCACTTCCCGGTGTCCTTGTTCTTCTCGAACATGGGGAAGTCGACGACCCACAGGAACTCCCACGCCTTGCCCCATTCGGGGCCGAGCCCGATGTCCCGCGCGACCTTCTGGCGCAGCTCGCCCAGGGCCTTGGTGGCGACGCTGTAGGAATCCGCCGCGAAGAGCACCGTGTCGCCCGGCTGGAGCCCCAGCCGCCGCACCAGGTCGTCCTTCACGCCGGGGACATCCAGGAACTTGGCGATGCCGGTCTCGAACCCGCCGGCGTCGTTCACCTTGATGACCGGCACGCCCCCGGCGCCGAAGGTCTTGACCCATTCGGTGTAGCCGTCGGTCAGCTTGCGGGTCAGCTTCGCGCCGCCCGCTCCGGGGGGCACGCGGATGGCCTTCACCACGCCCTTCTTTGAGTAGTAGGGGGGCGCCCCCGCGTGCTGCGCCAGCGCGTCGCGGAAGACCTTGAAGTCCGTCCGCACCGCGATGTCCGAGATGTCCGTGATCGTCAGCTCGTAGCGCAGGTCGGGCCGGTCGATCCCGTACTTCTCCATCGCCTCGCGGTAGCTCATCACGCGGATGGGGGGCACATCGACGCCCAGGGCCGCCTTCCAGAGCCGGCGGGCGAAGCCCTCCATCATCGCCATGATGTCCTCGCGCTGGACGAACGACATCTCCAGGTCGATCTGGCTGAACTCCGCCTGTCGGTCGGCGCGGGGGTCCTCGTCGCGGAAGCAGCGACAGATCTGCATGTAGCGGTCGCAGCCGGACACCATCAGGATCTGCTTGAACAACTGCGGGCTCTGGGGCAGGGCGTACCACAGCCCGGGGTTGACCCGCGAGGGCACGATGAACTCCCGGGCTCCCTCCGGCGTGCTCTTGTAGAGCACGGGTGTCTCGATCTCGAGGAACCCGTTCTCATCGAAGTAGTCGCGGGCCACCTTGGTCACCCGGTGACGCGACGCCAGGATCTTTTGCATCTTCGGCCGCCGGAGGTCCAGGTACCGATGGCGCAGGCGCAGCTCCTCGTTCGGGAGCGCCGCCAGATCGTCGGGCGCGAAGGGCGGGTTGTCCGCCTTGTTGAGCACCGAAAGGGTCGAGACCACGACCTCCACCTCGCCCGTGGCCAGCTTGGGGTTCGGCCCCCCCACGCGGATCCGCACCTCCCCCGTGGCCGCGATCACATCCTCGCCCCGGAGCTTGTCGGCGGCGTCCACGAGCTCCTGCGGCGCGCTCTCCCGCTCGAACACCAGCTGCGTCAGCCCGAAGCGGTCGCGGATGTCAATGAACACCAGCCCTGTCCCGTGGTCGCGGTAGGAGTTCACCCACCCGCACACAGTGGCCCGCTGACCCACATGGTCGGGGCGCAGCTGGCCGCAGGTGTGGGTGCGCCGGTAGGGCGAAGGCGGGAGTTGGGCGGCGGTGGTTGTGCTCATGGCGGTATGAATCGAGCGGAGGCCCGCAAGGGTTCCGGGGGGGCGGGGGGCGAGGGAGGGGGATCATCGCGTGGAACCGCGGGGCGGCCCGGGAATCTGAACTCCCACGAAGGGAGCGAGTATAGCGGTGCGTGCCGTCCATTCCGTCGGCGTTGACAGCGCGTGGCTCCTCGGATTGACTGTGACGCCCCGATGACCGAACCCCGCGCCCATCCCGTCTCGGTGCTGTTCACCGCGTTCGAGCCCAGCGGGGACGATCACGCCGCCCCGGTGATCGCGGAACTCCGCCGACGCCACCCGGACCTGGCGATCTACGCCTGGGGCGGCCCGAAGATGGCCCAGGCCGGCGCACGGATCATCCAACCCACCGGCGACGACGCGGTGGTCGGCATCCCCGGCTGGGAGACCATCCGGCGCTATCTCCGCATCCGCAAGGACATCACCCGCTGGATGGACGAGCACCGCCCGACGGTCCACATCCCGGTCGATTCGCCCGGCGCGAACTTCACGCTGGCCCGCAGCGCCAAGAAGCGCGGGCTGAAAGTGGTCCACCTCGTCGCGCCGCAGTTGTGGGCTTGGGGTCCGTGGCGGATCGGCAAGCTGCGGCGGTGCACCGACCTGGTCCTGTGCATCCTGCCCTTCGAGCAGGCGTGGTTCGAACAGCGGGGCGTTCGGACGCGGTTCATCGGGCACCCGCTGTTCGACGAGCCGCTGGACCTCGACCGGCTGGATCAGGAAGCGCGGGCGCTCCCCACGGGCGAGCACCGGCTCATCGTCCTCCCCGGCTCCCGGGCCGCGGAACTGCGCCGGAACTTCCCGGTGATGCTGGCTGCGTTCCGCGAACTGCGCCGGCGCCACCCCGGGCTCGTCGGGGTCGTCGGCGCGACGACCGACGCCGTCCGCGCCCAGCTGCAGGCCAAGGCCGACCTGCTGGGTGGCTGGCCCGAGGGGCTCGATGTGCAGGTCGGCAAGACCGACCTGCTCGCCCGCTGGGGCACGGTGGCGATGGCGGTCTCGGGCACCGTGGCGCTCCAGCTCACCAAGCAGCTCCGCCCGATGGTGGTGATGTACAAGACCAACGAGCTGTCGTGGAAATGTGCGGGGCAGTTCCTGCTGCGGGTGCCGTTCGTCGCGCTGCCCAACCTCATCGCCGGGCGCGAAGTGGTCACGGAGTTGTTCCCGTATTTCAAGGGGCACGAGCGACTGGTCGAGGCCGTGGACGCGCTCCTGTGCGGCCCTGAGCGCCAGGCCCGCCAGCGCCAGGGGCTGCAGGGCGTCTGTGCCGTGTTCGCCGGCCACCTCGCCAGCGCCTCGGCGGCGGACGCGATCGGGTCCGTCGCCGGGCTGCCCCCGGCCCCGCGCAGCGAGCCCCGGCGGGCCGTCCAGCAGTCAGCGTGAGGCGCGCACGCGATCGAGCACCATCCGGCATGCGTCCTTCACAAGGTCTGGCTCGCCTTCATCCCGCGTGAGTTGCTCCAGCCGGGCTCGCAGCGCCGGGATGTCGCGCCCGCGGAGCGCGTTGCCTGCGGCGATCGCGGCGTTCCGCTTCAGCATGTCCGGCCGCGCCCGACCCAGCGCCGTCCCCCGCACCGCGTCGCGGTGATCGTCGGGCGTCCAGCCCAGGACCTCCAGCAGGTCGAACGAATCGCGCCGGGGAGCGTACTCGGGCGCGGGCTCCCCGGCGTCGAAGGTGTCGCTCCGACCCGAGTTGTGCGGGCAGACCTCCTGGCAGATGTCGCAGCCGAAGATCAGCGGGCCGATGGCGGGGAAGAACTCGGGATCAATCGGCGCGCGGCGTTCGATCGTGAGATAGGCGATGCAGCGCGAGGCGTCCACGGAGTAGGGCGTGATCGCATGGGTCGGGCAGGCGTCGATGCACCGGGTGCATGTGCCGCAGTGGTCGGGGAACGGGCGCGGGGGATCAGAGGGGCGCAGGTCGGCGGTCGAAAGGATGCCTCCGAGCAGCAGCCACGAGCCGCGGGCGGGATGGATGAGCAGGGTGTGCTTGCCGATCCAGCCCAGCCCGGCGCGGGCGGCGTGCTCGCGCTCCAGGATCGGCGCGGTGTCCACGAACGCCCGGAACTCCGCGCCGGGATATCGCGGGCGCAGGGCGTCGGCCAGCGCGTGGAGCCGGCGCTTCATGACCCGGTGATAATCCCGCCCCCGCGCGTAGCGGGCGATGCGCCCGTGCGCAGAGGGGAGGTCGGGATCTCGCTCGCCCCGGCGGGCGTACTGGTCCGCCACCAGGAGAATCGAGCGGGCGCCCGCCAGCACGCGGCGCGGATCGGCGCGCAGGTCGGCGTGACGCTCGAGGTACCCCATGCTCCCGTGCTTGCCCTGCGCCAGCCACCGGTCGAACTCGACGCGGTGCTCCGACTCGCGCGCCCCGCAGACCCCCGCCAGCGCGAAGCCCATCGCCAGGGCGAGTTCAACCGCGTTGGACCCGTCGCTCTCGCTCACGGGCTGATCCTACGGGGGGCCGGGACGGGCCGGGCAAAAAGAAAGCGGGCGGACCCTTCAAGGCCCGCCCGCGTGGTCGATTGCTCACTCGCCCTCGGGCGAGATCACTTGTACTGGTTGGTCGACTCGGTCTCTTCGATCGGGCGGGTGAACTGGTCGCTGGTCAGGGTCGTCTGGAAGCGGACATCGCCCTCGCCGGTGGCGCGGGTGACCACGCGGTACTCCGCGCGGGCCTTGGGAGCCAGCGACGCGAGCGGCGCGAAGGTGACAACCTTGCCCTGCGCCGAGCCGGCAGTGGCGCCGGAGGCGGAGACGAACTCCTGGGCCGCGGGAACGGTGCAGGTCACGCGGATGTTCGTGCCCGGCGCGGAGCCCTGGTTGGTGACGATGATGAGGTAGGTCTCGTTGTCGCCCACGAGGAGGGGGTCGGAGATGTCGATGACTTCGAGCAGGATGGCCGGGATGCCGCGCAGGTTGGTGTTGCAGGTCGTGTTCACCGCGGTGGCGCACGCCGCCGAGGCGCTGGCCTGGACGCGGTAGTCACCCGCGTTCACCGGGCGGACCACCAGACTGACGCAGCGCTCCGCGTTGGGGGCGATGGAGCCCAGGCGGAAGGTCACATTGCCTCCGGCGACGGTGCCGCCGTCGGTCGCGCTGACGAAGGTGGCGCCGGCCGGCACATTGGCGGTCACCACGGTGTCGTTCGCGGGGGCGTCGCCGGTGTTCTTCACGCACAGGCGGTAGGTCAGGTCACGCCCGATGTACTCCGCCTCGCGGGCCTGGCACGCGA
The DNA here is from genome assembly GCA_003511945.1 of Phycisphaerales bacterium. GTDB lineage: Bacteria > Planctomycetota > Phycisphaerae > Phycisphaerales > UBA1924 > UBA11155. Next base: position 19,076 of record DOJA01000039.1, read on the forward strand.
TCGTGAGCACCGGCTGGCGGACGACGGTCGCGACGCTGTTCGAGTCGGCCTTCAGCCCGCCGGAGGAGGTCGCGGAGGCGACATTCTCGTAACGCCCGGTCTTGCTGGCCCGGACGACCGCGTTGAGCACCTTGGTCTCGCCCGCGCCGAGGTTGCCCGCGGGGATCTCGATCACATTCTTCCCGTCCGCCGTCGCCAGCCCGCTGGCCAGCTGGTCGCGGACGACCACATCACGAGCGACGCCCGTGCCGGTGTTCTTCACCTCGAACTGGATGTTGATCGCGTCGCACAGCAGCACCTCGGGGGTGATGGTCTTGCGCAGGGCGAGGGCCGGCTCGACGACCCGCACCGCGGCGCACAGCGCGTTGTTGTACGACACCGTGATGCAGTCGGAGGCGGTCCCGATCTTGGTCGCCTTGGCCGAGATCGTGATGACCTCGGTCTCGCACGGACCCAGGTCGGCCAGCGCCCAGTTCAGGTTCCCGTCCCCGCCCTTGGTGAACGCGGGCTTGGAGGAAGCCACCTCCAGATTGTCGCGGCTCACCTGGGTGACCACCACATTCTGCAGCGTCCCCTGGGTCAGGTTGGTCACATGGATCGTGTAGTCGTACGACTCGTTCAGCCGCACTTCCTTGGGGGTCACATGGTGCACCAGCAGCGCGCTGGTCCGGGCGTCACCCGTGGGGAAAGCCATCATCGACGCGCTCTGCGCGCCCGACATCGCCGGGGCGTACCCCGGGCACGGACCGACGGCGGCCGCCGGGACCACCCGCGCCGGGGCGGGCTCCGCGGCCCGGGCCGGCTGGACGGCGACGGGGGTGCTGCCCTCGTCGGTCCACCCGCTGTAGGACGGCGGCTTGGCGTACTCCGTGCTCCGCGATCCCTGGTCGCTGGCGCAGGCCGCCAGACCGATGATCCCGCCCAGCAGCAGGGCGGTCGTGGACAGGCCGCGGATGGAACGCGTCACCTTGCTCCCCATATGCATACTCCAGTCGTGCTCGTTCCGATCGCGGATCGCCCCGGGCCGCCCGCGCCCACTCGCGGTGCGTCAATCTGGACCCGGGCCACCCTCAATCGGGGATGTCTTTGGCCCCAGGATGATACAGAGGCCCCATAAAATCCGCGAGCGGATAGGTGGAGCGGGTGTGGATAGGGTGAAATCCCAACCAGGCCAGATCTGGCTGACGCGCGCACCACTGATGAGTCACGGCGTCGTAAATCAATGGAAGCCAAGACTTTGAGTTGAAAGCGCCATGCCGGAACTCCCCGACATCGCCCGGTACCTGGCCTGTATGCGGCCGCGGGTGGTTGGAAGTGTGCTGAAGCGCTTTTCCACAATGGCCCCATTGTTCTTCCGCACCGAGGATCCGCCCCCCCCCCCCCCCCACCCCAGCGGAGGCGCTGGAGGGGCGCGTGCGTTCCTCCGCAAGGAACCGCTCGGCAGGCGCGTGGTACTTGAGTTCGAGCGCGACTGCATCGCGGTCGTGCATCAGATGATCGGCGGCAAGTTCCAGTGGTCTGACGATCTCCCACTTCGAGCGGGGCGAACGAAACCACCACGAAGCACCGCTCACCGCCCCACTTCGCTCATCCGGTGCGCGGGGTAGCGCTCTCCCGCCGCCGCCCCGGGCGGGAAGAGCCGGTCGAGCGTCGCCAGGTCGTGGCGTGACAGGTGGACATCCAGGGCCGCCACATTCTGTTCCAGGTACCTGCGGCGCTTCGTGCCGGGGATAGGGACGATCGAGAACCCCTCCGCGGCGTCCTCGCTCTCCGGCGCGTCGTTCTGGGCCGCCACCCACGCGAGCGCGAGTTGGGCGGCGCTGCACCCCTTCGCCTCGCCCATCATGCGGACCTCTTCGACGAGCCGCAGGTTGGCCTCGAAGTTCTCGCCCTGGAACCGCGGGTGCCCGCGGCGGGCGTCGGTGGGCGCGAAGGACTCGTTGTTCGTCACCGTACCCGTGAGCATGCCCCGCCCCAGCGGGCTGTAGGCCACAAAGCAGATCCCCAGCTCGCGGCACACAGGCAGCGTCGTGCCCTCGCAGTCGCGCGACCACAGCGAGTACTCCGTCTGCAGCGCCGCCACCGGGTGGACCGCGTGCGCGCGCCGGATGGTCTCCGCCCCCGCCTCCGAGAGCCCGATGGCTCTCACCTTGCCCTGCTGCACGAGTTCCTTCAGCGCGCCGACCGTCTCCTCGATGGGCGCCTTCGCGTCGACGCGGTGCTGGAAGTACAGGTCGATGTGGTCGAGCCCCAGGCGCCGGAGCGACGCATCGCAGCAGGCCTTCACATAGGGCGCGTCGCCCCGTGTGCCGATCCACGCGCGGTCCGCCCCGCGCACGAGCCCGAACTTGGTGGCGATGACGAACTCATCGCGGTTCGCGGGCCAGCCCTTGAGCGAACGCAGGGCGCGCCCGACGAGTTCCTCGTTCGTGTGCGGCCCGTAGACATCCGCGGTGTCAAAGAAGTTGATGCCCAGGTCCACCGCGCGCCGGAAGGTGGCGAGGGACTCCTCGTCGTCGGGCACGCCGTAGAAGTCGGTCATCCCCATGCACCCCAGACCGAGGGCGGAGACGGACAGACCGGACGCGCCGAGGGGGAGTTGGGGGATCATGGGGGGATTCTATCGAAGCGGCCCCCGTCACAGCAGGTCGTTGTCAGAGACATCCAGCTCCCGCACCCCCCGCTCGCGGCGCATCAGCTCCACCTGCTGACGGATGGTGTCGCGGACTTCCATCGGGCTCGCGATCGCCGGCAGGGTCAGCGTCGGGTGCGAGGCGTCGGAGGTCAGCAGCCGGATCGTGCCCAGCCCCACCAGCCGCTGGATGAACGGCTGGTCCAGCGTGATGTCCTTCACGCGGTAGAGCTCGATGTCGTCGAACCGGCGGCTCAGGATGCCGTCCTCCAGGCGCAGACGCTGGCTGGTCAGCACGAACTTCGTGCAGCGCGTCGCCAGCCAGCGGTAGGCCGCCCAGGGGATGGGGAGGATCAGCACGCACAGCGCGAAGGGGATGAAGTTCGTCCACTGGCTGGAGCGTCCCTGCCAGATGGGGGCCTCGGGGGCGGGGACCGGTTTGGAGGCGTTGCTCATGTCCCTGTTCTTCGGCGTTCCGGCGCGCGGTTTCGGAGCCGCTCGCGTCAGAACCGCTTGTGGACCGCCCGCCCCTCGGGCGGCTTGACGCCCAGGATCTTCCGCGCCATCTCCAGGTCCGGGGGGCGGGTGATCTTGATGTTCCTCGGATCGCCCTCGACCACCACCACCGGCTCGCCTAGGCGCTCCACCAGCCCGGCGTCGTCGGTGCTCGACAGGTCGGGCTGCTCGTACGCCCGGCGCAGCAGGCCCGCCTCGAACACCTGGGGCGTCTGCACCAGCACCAGTCGCTCGCGGCTGACGGTCTCGACCACGCGGCGGACCTTGCTCCGGTCGCGCCCCGCGCCGCCCAGGATGGCGTCGAGCGGGTCGATGTCCTTGTCCACGACAGCGGCCGCCTCGACCCGCTTGAGCGTGTCGGGCACCTCGATCGCCGGGATCACCGCCGGGTGCTTCTCCGCGGCCGCCAGGACCCGCTCGATCAGCGCCTCGCTCGCGCAGGGGCGGGCGGCGTCGTGGACCGCGATGTGGGTGCAGTCCTCCGGGACCAGCGCGAGGGCGTTCTTCACCGTCTCGTAGCGGTGCGACTTCCCGCCCCGGCACACTCTCACGCCCAGCAGCCCGAGCTTGTCGCCGTGACGGGTCAGGAACTCGGGGTAGGCCTCGTCGGGGCCGGCGACGATGATGGCGGACACGCAGTCGAGCGCATTGAACAGTTCGACGGTCCGCTGGAGCACGGGGCGCCCGCCCATGTCCTCGTCGATCTTGGGACGGACCCCCCCGCCGGCCGAGTAACGGCTCGAGGCGCCCGCCGCCGGGATGATCACCGCGAGGTTCATCGGGGCGAATCCTAACCGACCCGGCCCGTCGCTAAACTGAGCCCGCCATGGCCATCATCGTCTTCCAGCACAGCGATTCGAACCGTCCCGGGCGCCTGGGCCTGACCCTCCGTGACCAGGCCTTCCGGCTGGATGTCCGGCGCCTGGACAAGGGAGATCCGGTCCCGGGGGACTACGACGGCGTTGACGGCGTGATCGCGCTGGGCGGGCCGCAGAATGTCGGGGGAAAGGAGCACTGGCTCCAGAAGGAGATCGAGTACCTCCGCGGCGCGCACGAACGCGCCCTGCCGGTCGTGGGCGTGTGCCTGGGGCACCAGCTCCTGGGCGCGGCCCTGGGCGCCGAGGTCGGCCCCATGGAGAAGCCCGAGTCGGGCATGAGCCCGGTCGACCTGACCGTCGCGGGCCAGACCGACACCGTGCTGGCGGGGATCGCGTGGCGTTCCCACCAGTTCCAGAGCCACGGGTACGAGGTGAAGAGCGTCCCGCCCGACGGAGTGCTGCTGGCGACCAGCGCCCGGTGCAAAGTCCAGTGCTTCCGCGCCGGGCTGCGGACCTACGGCTTCCAGTACCACTTCGAGGCCGACCGCTCGATGATCGGCGAGATCGCCGGCGCCGAACGCGACATCTGCGCCCGGGCGGGAACCAACGCGGAGGAAATCTCCCGTCAGTGCGACAGGCACTACGAGTCGTTCGCGCGCCTGGGCGACCGGCTGTGTCTGAACATCGCCACCTACCTGATCCCCCGCGTCGCGACGATGGTGGGGTGAGGGACGGCAGCGAGCGTCGGGTTTCGGGCCTCGGGTTTCGGGTTTCGGGTGAGCGGCGGGGGCATCCGCATGGGGTCAGCGTTCTCGATCCAGACGCCGACTGACTACCACTTCCCGCGCGATGTCTGCTCGTACGGCTACTTCCTGCTGGCGCCCAACCAGTGGGATCCGGCCCGGGCCGCGCTGGGGCGCCCGCTCAATCTCGAAGGCGGGGTCGCCACGCTGGTCATCCATCAGCCCGAGGGCGTGGGGGCCGAACTCCGAGTGCGCTCTGACCGCACCCTGAGCCGGCGGGAGCGGGCGCAGGCCACCGCCCAGATCGCCCGGATGCTCCGGCTGGACGACGGGGGCGTCGCCGAGTTCCACCGTGTCGATCCGCGATGGAAGGCCGCGGGGCGCGGGCGCCTGTTCCGCAGCCCCACCTTCTTCGAGGATGTCGTCAAGACCGTGACCTCCTGCAATGTCACCTGGCCAAGCACCGTGGCGATGAACCGGCGCTTGTGCGAGGTCATCAACCCCGCGTTTCCGACTCCGGCCCAGCTCGCCCGCCGGCGCCCCGCGACCCTTCGCGCCCGCTGCGGCGTGGGCTACCGCGACGCCCGCCTTGTGGCCCTCGCCAAGCTGTTCGCCTCGGGCGCGATCGACCCGGACTGGTACGAGGACGCCTCCACCCCCGACGACGGGGTGTACGAAGCCCTGCTGGAGTTGCCGGGGATCGGCCCCTACGCCGCCGGGAACATCATGCAGCTCCTGGGACGCTATTCGCGTCTGGCGATCGACTCCGAGTCCTACCGCCACGCCCGGGTCGTGCTGGGCATGGAGGGGACCGAGCGCGCGCTGGCCCGGCGGATCGAGGCCCACTTCGCTCCCTTCGGCGAGCACCGGTTCCGGTCGTACTGGTTCGAGTTGCTGGAGTACTACGAGCGGAAGAAGGGACCATCGTGGACCTGGGAGCCCCGGACAGTCGCGACGGCGTTCACCGCGGCGCTGCTCGACCGTGGGGCGCCCGCCGAGGGCGCGCCGCTGCGCCCGAAGCGCCCCCCGGCGCGCCCCCCAACGCGCCCCTCAGCACGCCCCCCGGCGCACCCC
>DOJA01000123.1:0-624 GCA_003511945.1 Phycisphaerales bacterium
GACACCGCGGGCTTTTTCGTTTTCAGGGGGCCGGTGGGGGCGCTTGCGGGGGCACTTCCGGGGGCACTTCGGGGGGGGCGTCGCGCGGGGCGTGAATGTCCAGCAGGCGCCGGCTGACCTCTGCGCACGCCGGCTGCCCATTGCCGGCGTTGGTCAGGACCACCACGCCGGCGTTCCTGTCGGGGTCGATGGTCATGAGCGCAAAGAAGGTTCCGGCACTCCCGTTGTGCCAGGAGATCTGGCCGTCCCCGCGCCGGGCGCCGACCCAGCCCATGGCGTATTCGCCCTCGGGTTGGTGCAGCATGAGCCAGTTCTTGTGGCTGATGAGAGGGTGGTTGCCGCGCACGCCCGCCAGGTTCGCGCGGGCAAACGCGCCCAGGTCCCTCGCCGAGCAGTGGATGTCGCCGGAGGGCGCGAGGCACGGAGGCAGGCGGTAGGGGTGGTTGACGGGGAGAGGAAAGACCGCCCCCTCGCGCACGATGTGTCCGAGCACGCCTTCCGGGTGTTCAGGCGTCGCGGGCCAGCCGAAGCCGGCGCTGTCCATGGCCAGGGGCGCGAAGACCCGCTCGCGCACCAGGTCCTCCCAGGGCTTGTCGGCGGCGCGTTCGGCGATGGCGGCGGCGA
>DOJA01000123.1:673-2650 GCA_003511945.1 Phycisphaerales bacterium
TTCGGCGATGGCGGCGGCGATGCCGTAGCCCCCGTTGCTGTAGACGAACCGCGTGCCCGGCGGCTCCGCGGGGGCCTCGGTCAGGACGCGCCGAGCAAACTCCGCCCGCTGTTCCCGGGGTGGGCCGGAGAGGCCGCGCGTCTTGGCGTTCTCCGGCGCGTTCGCGTCGGTGAAAGGCGGCACGCCCGCGCGGTGACGGAGAAGCCGGGCCAGCGTGACTTCCCGATAGTCCGCATGCATCGACTGGGCGAGGTCGGGCAGCGCCTGCGCGAGGGTCATGTCCCACCACAGCGTCCCGTCCTCGACCAGCGTGGCCACCATGAGGGCCGTGATTGCCTTCGTGCACGAGCCGATGTGCATCGGATCATCGAGCGTCACGGTCGGGGCATCGGCCGGGGCGAGGATCGACCGCACGCCGAGCGCGCCCTCGTCGATGGTCGCCCCCTCGTTGAACACGACCGCGGCAACCGCGGGCTGGGCGTGCTTCGTTCGGGCCGCGTCGGCAATCGCAGGGGCGCTGTCCGGGCCGGGTGCGGGCTGCGCGGATGCGGACGCTCCCAACGCAAGCGCCGAGGCCACCGACAGCACTCGGCGCAACCGACCGTTCGCCGTCAAGGGAGGCGCTCGATGCCTACGAAGGCGATGTTTGTGAGCGTCAGCGTCAGTCCTGGCTGCGGGTCGGCGACGATGGTGTTGCGGGAACGAGTCTGGATGGTCTGAGCGAAACCGTCCTGCAGGTTCCAGGCGATGGACGAAGTGTTTTCTGATTCAGTGACCCGTGCACCGATGGGCGCCGTGCCGTGAGGCCCCGCTGCGACGACGATTCCCACTCCGGAAATCTTCGCCAGCGAATCGTCCGCCGAGTCCAGGGTGTATGTGAAGGTGGACTTGGCCTCGTTGCGCATGTGCAGCGGCTGGCGGAGTTCCTCGGTCCACACGGCGCCGACCTCCAGGGCTCCCGGAAGGCCGGGGGGTGCGAACAGCCCGGAGAAGAGTCCGCGGATGCCCTCTTCGGTCGTGAACGCGTTCCCCAGCACGGCCGCTTCCTCGCTCATGGCCGGGAGTGCCGGGGGCGTGACCTCCATGATCTCGCCAGTGTTCGAGAGCCGGAGCACCGCGACGGACCCGATCAAGGGGCGGAGCGCCGCGGCCACGCTGTCCGGTGCGTCCTGGGCGGGCGGGGTGGCGCTGTCGAACGAGATCGTGGGGATGCCCTGGCCGGATCGTGACGCGCGGACCGCATCGAACCGGACGCCCGCGGTCGCGCCGGCGGGGGTGACCTCGCGCACGGTGACGGTCACGCGGAGTTCGTGCTCGCCGCCCGTCTGTGCCTGCCCGCCCTGGATCTTCGTTGACGCGACGACCTCAGTGAGGTTCTTCTGGATTGCGAACCGGAACTCCTGTCCTTCCCGATAGCGGGGGCGGAGCTTGATCGCCTCGGCCCGAGAGGTTGCTACGAACGCAAGCGAGGCGACCAGGGTGCCCACCAGCGGGAGACGCATGTATCCGGTCATCGAGCCACTCCCTTTGTGTCCGGCGCCGCGAGGATGAGAAGTGTCGGGGCGGACCGCCGATCTTAGGCCACCCGCGCCCGCTTCACCGCCGCCACGATCCGTTGCGCCGCGTCGCCCAGGTCGTCGGCGGGCTCCATCGTGGGGATCTGTCCGCGGGCCTGCGCGAGGATCTGCTTCCCCGCCTCCACATTCGTGCCCTCCAGCCGGACGACCAGCGGCACCTTGAAACCGACCTCCTTCGCCGCGTTCACCACCGCCTGCGCGATGATGTCGCAGCGCATGATCCCGCCGAAGATGTTCACCAGCACCCCTTCTACCGCCCGGTCCGACAGGATGATGCGGAACGCCTCGGTGACCGCGCTCTCGGAGGCGCCGCCCCCGACATCCAGGAAGTTGGCGGGCGAGCCGCCGTGGTGCTTGACGATGTCCATCGTCGCCATCGCCAGCCCGGCGCCGTTGACCA
>DOJA01000184.1 GCA_003511945.1 Phycisphaerales bacterium
GTGTGATCCGCGGGCGGAGTATAAGAGCCCCTCACCGAACGGCCCTTCCCCCCCGGTGGGACGGGCGGCCCGCCCGTCTCTCCTGGCCCGCCGTGCGTCATCCCGTCCGGGGCTCTCGGCGCGCCTCAGGCCCGCTCGCGCTGAGGGCGCGCCGTGCGCGCCCCGCTCGCCGCCGCGCCCGCCTGCGCCCCCCGCTCGCCCGCGAAGAGCCGGTCCACGGGGCTCTCGACGCTGGGGACCAGCACCATCGCGGTGAGGTCGTCCACCTGGTGCAGCGACCCGGCCTGCTGATCGATCTGCTCGCTCAGCCCGCGGACCGCCTCGCCCACGCCCGCCTCGCCCCAGCGCCGCGACATCTCCACAAAGCGGTCGATGTAGTGCTGGTTGGGCAGTTTCCGTCCGTACGCGTTCGACGCGGGCGCGGGGAACGCCGTCTCGAACCCGTCGGAGTACACCACCAGCATCTCGTCGTCGCCCAGCGTGAACGAGGCCTCCTCGAAGCGGTCGTCGGGGAAGATCCCCAGCAGCCCACCCTCGGTGGGGACGGGTTCAACAGTCCCCCCGCGCAGGCGCAGGGGGTGCGGGTGCCCGGCCCCGGCGATCGTCACCCGCCGGGTGGGCGCGTGGACCACGCCGTAGACAGCGGTCGCGAACCGCGGCGAGTCCCCGTGGCGCCGGATCATCTCCGTGTTGAGGGCCGCCAGGACCTCGCCGGGGGGCACGACCTCGGTCCGGTCCCCCACCGCGCGCTTGGTGACCAGGCAGCGGCACAGGACCATCGTCATCAGCGCCGCGGGCACCCCGTGGCCCACCGCGTCGGCGATGAAGAACCCCAGGCGCTCGTCGTCCAGACGCTGCACATCGTAGATATCGCCGCTCACATAGCCGCAGGGGCGGAACAGCACGCGCAGGTCGATGCGGTCCATCCGCGGGAGCGTGCGGGGCAGGAACTCCCTCTGCACGCTGGCGGCCAGCTGCAACTCCTCGTGGATTTTGTCGATCTCGCCCCGCAGCCCGCCATGGAACCGGCGCGCGACGCCCACCTCGCCCCGCAGGGTGTCCACCACGCCCTGGCGCCGGACCAGCGCGTACAGCATCGCGGAGGCGACGACCGGATCACCCTCCGGGTCCAGCGTCGCGGTCGCGCCCTCGGCCCGCTCCAGCGCCTCGGCGTGCGCGCCGGTGGGGTCGATCACCACCGCGGGCGCCAGCGCCTGCGACAGCCGATCGAGCATCGCGAACAGCGCCCCCTGCGTCACCCGCGGCCCCACGATCACCAGCGCCGCCTTGCACTCGGGCAGCGGCTCGTCGGCGTCGTCGTTCTCCCAGTCGATCATCGCCAGCTGCGGCGCCGGGTGTCCAGCGGGCCACCGGTCGGCGATGGGACGCCACCAGCGGGCCTGCGACTCCTCCGCGGGCGAGGGCGCCACCAGCAGGACCGTCGAGGGCGCCCGCGTCTCGCTGCTGGCCAAGGCGGACCCTCCCCGAGGCCCACCTTCGAACCCGAGCCCGGCGGCGCCACCGGCGCACTCACCGCAGTCCGGGCGGTCAGCCCCCGCGTCCATCGGCCCGAAGCACGCGCGCCTTGAGCCCGGGCGCGTCGAGCCCGATGGTGTCCCCCTCCTTCACCCCCAGTCGGTTCAGCGTGCCCGGGGCCACCTCGATCACGAACTGCGAGGCGAACCGGCTGGCGTACCTCTTCAGGCGGAGTTCGTAGTCCAGGTCCGATTCGCCGGGCCTCTGGGGCTCCTCGACCTTCATCTCGTACCAGCTGAGCACCCGCCCGGCCCCGTCCAGGAACGCGATATCCATGTCCGTCAGGCAGTGGCGCATGACGAACTCCTGCTGGGCCGGCTGCGCAAAGACGAAGACCATCCCCCCGTCGGGCGCGATCTCCATGCGCCCGCTGAGCCCGCGGATGCGTGTCGCGTCGTCGAGCGCCGGCTCCAGCCAGAAGACCTGTCCCTTGATCTCGACCCGCTCGCGCCCCTCGCGCTGCTCCTCGCAGCCCGCGCCCCCCAGCAGACCCGCCAGCAGCCCGGCCAGAGCCAGCACGCCCCACCCTTTCAACCGCCCAGCAGCCATTGCTCATCCTCCGCGGTGAACACGATCGCCCCCCGCGGGATGCTACTCAGCGCCAGCGCCGCCAGCAGGTCGGTGATCGACCGCTCCCGGCGCGGCCCGCGCTCGCCGGACCGGGGCGCCTCCACCCCGCACCAGGCGCCCAGGAGCCCCAGCACCCGCTCGGCGCGCACGCCCATGTCCATGTACCGCGTCAGACGAGTATCGCCGTGACGCTTCGCCAGCCGGCGCCCGTCCGCCCCCACGACCAGCGGCAGGTGGCAGTACGCCGGGGGCGGGGCGAGGCCCAGCGCCTCGATCAGCAGGACCTGGCGGGCCGCGGAATCGAGCAGGTCGTCGCCCCGCACGATGTGTGTGACGCCCTGGCGCGCATCGTCGACGACCACCGCCAGCTGATACGACGCCTGGCCCCGCGCCGTCCACACCACGAAGTCCCCGATGGTGCGCGCCGGGCAGCGCGACTGCGGGCCGGCGAACTCGTCGACGAACCCGACGGCGCGCTCGGGAACGACGAAGCGCCAGCTGGTGGACGGGTCGTCGAACGCGCGGGGCTCCAGCGGGGGGCGCAGCGAGGCCGGGAAGACCACCTCGTGCCCCTCGGCGCCCTCCTGCGGGGCCGACGCCGCCGCCTCGATCTGCCCGCGCGTCAGCGCACAGGGGTACGCCAGCCCAGAGCGCGCCAGGCGCTCCATCGCCTCGCGGTGGGGCCGGGGCTCGCGCGACTGCACGAAGGGCCCTTCGTCCCAATCGAGCCCGGCCCAGCGGAGGACGCGCAGGGCCTCGTCCGTCGCGCCGGGCTTGTTGCGGGGGGTGTCGAGGTCCTCGATGCGGAGCACGACGCGCCAGCCGCGCTGGCGCGCCAGCGCCCAGTTGACGACAAAGGTGCGCAGGTTCCCCAGGTGCAGCGCGCCCGTGGGCGAGGGCGCCAGGCGCGTGATTCCGGTTGGCGCGCGCCGGGGGGGGCTCTGCGCGCCGGACTCAGGCCCCGGCGCGGGCTTGGGTGGAGCGTCGCTTGACCCGGGCATGATGGTCCGCAAGATAGGTGGTCGGACCCGAGACCTCGGGAAGAGTTCACCCCGGAGGCGCCGCGGGCGCAAAGAAGGTGAGCCGGGTTGAAGACCCGCCCCACCAACGGGGTATGGTGTCCCGATTCCCGCCACCAGAGACCCGACACCCGACACCCAACACCCAGCACCCAACTCCCAACTCCCAACACCCTACACCCGATACCCGATACCCGACACCCGA
>DOJA01000152.1 GCA_003511945.1 Phycisphaerales bacterium
ACGCCGACATCGACGCGGCCGTTAATGCGATAGGCGACGCCTTGAACCGCGGGAAGCGAAAGATTGGAAAGAATCGTTCCGGAGATGTTGCAGGTCGTCAGACCGCCGACCGGCGTTCCCGTCGCAAACCCTGTCGGGCAAACGCCCCCGCCCCCGCCCCCGCCCCCGCCGCCGCCGATCGAGTGCTGCCGCATCGTGTCGTGGTACATCGACCCGATCTGCAACAAGGAAGTCCTGATCCTCTGCTACTTCCGCGAGGACGGGCTCCCGCTGTTTGTCAGCAACCCCATGCCCCTGCCCGCGTCGCAGCAGTGCGCGTGCGGCCTGGGCAAGCTGCCCCCGCTGCCGGGCGTGATGGACGGCGGGATCTCCTTCGGTCCGGTGCCCCCCGCGGGAACGACTGACTTCTGCATCCCGCTCCCGGGCGATGTCCCCGGCTACGGCCCGTTCACTCCGCAGTGCGACCCGCAGGTCTCGCAGCAGGTCGATTCGTTCTTTGACATCTTCTATCAGCTGGGCGAAGTCCCCCGCGACCCGACCGATCCGTGCCCGTCGCTCTCCACGACCTTCTCCTTCCGCGGCGGGCCCAACTCGTTCATCCCGCCGGGCCAGAGCTTCGTGATCTACCGCAAGGTCATCATCCCCCGCGGCATGGACCCCAACCTGCTGTGCGGGTTCGGGCTCAGCGGGATCGGCCTGTTCCTGGTGGACGGCGGCGTCGTGGGCCTCGAGCCCCCGGCTGCGGGCCTTCCGCCGATCTCCCCCGGGGAATTCCTCCAGAACCCGTCCGGCGCGTTCTACAAGGTGAAGTGCCTCCCGCTCGAGCTGCCCGGGCCGTGCCCGCCCCTGGGGTGCCCGCGTCCGTGCCCCGGCGACGCCGACCTCGATAGTGATGTCGACTTTGACGACATCACCACGGTTCTCGCTCGCTGGCTGCAGCCGTGCCCGCCCGGTCCCTGAGCCCGATCGCCTGCAGTGAGATTCAATTCGCACGGGAGGCCCCCGTCCCCGCGGACGGGGGCTTTTCATTCCTGCCCATGATGGACCGCGACGGTACCCTCTGCTCCACCGCCCCTTCGCCCCTGCGAGGACCGACCCCTGCGCCTGCCGATCGCTCTCAAGTTCGCTGTGGCCATCGAGGCGCCTCTCATCGCGGTGTTCGCGCTGGGCATGTGGTGGAACTACACCGCGGCGACCGGGCAGGCCCTGGCGGACAACGAGGCCCTGATCCGCGAAGCCGTGGCCGCCGAGGCCGGGCGGTTCGACGCGGTGTTTCGTGAACTGGCGGCCATCGCCGACGCCAGCGCCGCGTCGATCACGGAGCGGCCGGGCATCACGGCCGAGGAAGCACGCGGCATGGCGCGTTCGATCGTGTCCGGGCGCCCGCTGGCGTACGGGTCGTGCGTCGCGTTCGAGCCCGGCGCGTCCCCGATCGGCGGTCAGCGCTTCGCGCCCTACGCCTTTCGCTCGGGCGACGCCATCAAGGAGGTCGAACTCCCGGGTGTCTACGACTACACCGACGGATCGTGGGAGTGGTACGGCGCGCCGCGCGCGTCCGGGCGCCCGGTGTGGACCGAGCCCTACTTCGACGAGGGCGCCGGCAACATCCTGATGTGCACCTACGCATCCCCGTTCTACGGCGAGGGCAACACATTTCGAGGCGTGGTGACAGTGGACATCCCGCTGTCCCAACTGCAGGCGCTGGGCACGACCACGCCCGTCGCGGACGGGCGCGGCTTCATCATCACCACCAGCAAGGGCACCCTGGTCTCGTGCCCCGACCCGACCAGCATCATGCAGAATGTCTTCGACGACTTGCGCATCGCCCGCGACTCCCCGGCCCGCGCCGCGGTCGAGCGCATGCTCGCGGGCGAGACCGCGGTCGGACTCATCGAGGGCTTCCCCCAGCCCGGACGCCACTTCGTCGCGTCGGCCCCGATCCCGTCGCCCAACTGGCGGCTGGGCGGGTCGATCCCTGAGCGGGTCGTGATGGCCCCGGTCAACGCCGCCCTCCGCGACATGGCCCTCTCGCGCGGGGCCGTCATCCTCTTCACGCTGGTCGGCATCCTCGCCATGACCTACTGGCTCACGCGCCCGGTCCGGCGTCTGCACGGGGCGGTGCAGCGCGTCGCGTCGGGCGACCTCGACGCGCGGGTCGAGGGCGTCCGCGCCCGCGACGAACTGGGCGACCTGGCCCGCGCCTTCAACGCCATGAGCGCCCGCCTCCGGGCACAGATCGACGCCCTCGCGTCGGAGATGAGCGCGCGGGAGTCGGTCGAGAGCGAGCTCCGGCTTGCGCGACAGATCCAGTCGACGCTCCTGCCCCGCGCTTTCCCGGCCAACGAGCGGTTCGCCATCGACGGGCTCAACGCCCCCGCCCGGTATGTCGCGGGCGACTTCTACGACTCCGTGCTCGAGCCCACCGACGGCACGGCCCTCTTCACCATCGCCGATGTCTCGGGCAAGGGCGTCCCGGCCGCCATGGTGATGGCTGTCACCCGCACGATCTTCCGGAACCTCGCGGTCCGCGGGGTCGGGCCGGCCCGGGTCGTGGCCGCCGCCAACACCACGCTCTACGGCGATGACCCCAACGGGATGTTCGTCACGCTCATCCTCGCCCGCTACGACCCCGCGAGCGGGGCGCTGACCTACTGCAACGCCGGCCATCCGCGCCCGGCGCTGGTCCGTGCCGACGGCGCGGTCGAACTCGTCGGGGACATCACCGGCACCATCGTCGGCGCCATCCCCGAGGCGGACTACGCCGACGCCACCATCACCCTCGCCCCCGGGGAGCGCCTCATCTTCTACACCGACGGCGTCACCGAGGCCCGTGGGCCGACCGGCGGGTTCTACGGCGAGCAGGGGCTGCTCGCCCTGCTGGGGCGGATCGGACGCGAGCCGTTCGACCGGCTCTGCGGGCTCATCCGTTCCGAACTGGAGTCGTTCGAGCAGGGCAAGCGGGCCGACGACATCACCGTGCTCGTGCTCGAACGGCGCGTCTGATCGTTCGTGTGGCGCAGGACCGCGCGGTACACTGCTGTCGTTGCGCGCCGGAGGCCCGAGTGGGCGGCGTTCCCGTCGCGCGGCTGCCCCGGCTCGAGCGCAAGGACGGACCGCGATGAAGCTGTATGTCGGGAACCTGCCGTACAGCGTGAACGACGCGGAACTCCGCGGGCTGTTCGACGCACACGGGCAGGTGGTCAGCGCGTCGGTCGCCATCGACCGCGAGACGGGGCGCCCGCGCGGGTTCGGGTTCGTCGAGATGGCGAGCCCCGAGGAAGGGCGCAGGGCCATCGAGGCGATGAACAACGCGCAGGTCGGCGGCCGGTCCCTTGTCGTCAACGAGGCCAAGCCGCGCGAGGACCGGGGCGGGGGC
>DOJA01000311.1:0-2709 GCA_003511945.1 Phycisphaerales bacterium
GAGCGCGGAGGAAGGCGGGGAGTTGGGGGTTCGGAGTGCCGGAACCTGTCCGCCGTGTGCTTCTCTGTGCTCTCTGTGTGCTCTGTGGTTGGGTTACGCCGCACCCGGTGGGCGCTGGACCCTCTCCTGTCACCGCTGCGCGGCGACATCCTCTCCCGCGAGGGGAGTGGAGTTCGAGGGCCGGGAGGGATGGCCGCCTTGTGCTGGTCGGCCTGCGGGCTTGCGCCCGCGGTTCGTTGCGGAGCACACGGGCGGGGCATTGTTACTGCGGGCGGGTGTAGCGCGGCTCGGCGGCGATGTCCTGCGCGAAGCCCTGGGCGAGGCGCTCGGGGGTGACATTGAACCGGGACTGCAGGGCGGCGGTGGGGTCCGTGCCGCCCTTGATGTCGTCGAGCCATTCTTTGAAGGCGCGGGGCTTGTGCTTGAGCATGAAACGGACCAGCATGTGGCTGACTGGATAGGAGTCGTCGGTGGGCCAGGAGCGGTCGGCGTAGTTCTGCTTCATGATGTCGAGGGCCGAGCGCTTCTGGCGGACGAACTCGCGGGTGTGCTGCCAATCGTCCTGGGGTGCGGTGGAGTGGGGGACCAGGAGCGCAGCGATGTAGTCGGCGAGCCCTTCGTTGGCCCAGGTGGGGAGCCGGGCGGGGGAGCGGTAGCGGTACATGAAGGCGTGGACGGTCTCGTGGATCAGGGTGGAGTTGAAGGCCTGGTTGTCGGGGATGCGGTAGAAGACGGTGAAGGTGTAGCCGTCGCGCTGGTGGTTGACTCCCCCGGCGTTCTCGGCGTTCAAGCGGAACGCGGCGTGCTCGAATTCGAGGAAGCGCTCGCGGTCGCGGAAGATGAAGATGGGAGCGCGGCCCTGGAAGAGGCGGGAGCCCTTGGGGATGTCGAGCATCGCGATGAGCGTGACATACATCTTGTCGAGTTCGGCGGCCCAGCGGTCGGTCTCGGCGCGGGGCATCTCGCTGTACAGCAGGAAGGCCTGGGTCTCGACGGGTTCGATGCGGGTGTTGATCTTGGCGAGCAGTTCGGCGCACTGATCGCGGGCGGCGCGGGAGTAGGCCTCGTACTGCTCGTCGGAGAGGGCGGGCCAGGGCTGGACGGGTCCCCCCCCGGATTGGGCGCCCTGGGGGTCGACGCCGCGGCGGGGGCGGGGGGGTGGCTGCGTCGTGGACGGCGCCGGGGTTTCGGCGGGCTCGGGCGCTGGCGCGAAGGCGGTCGAGGGGTCCTCGCCCGACTTGTGCAGCCGGAGGGCCTCGTCGGCCTTGGGGCGGAGGGCGGGGTCAAGGCGGGCGGCGACATCGAAGGCGCGTCGCGCCAGGGGCTCGTCGCGCTCGGTGAGCATCAGGAGCCCGAGCCAGACCCAGCGCGGGGCGTCCTTGGGGTCGATGAGGCGGCGGGCGATGTCGTAGGCCTGCGCGGGCTGGAGGTCGGTCCAGGGGACGGTCCGCTCCTCGTCGGCGGGAACGGTGCGGACGACGAGCGCGGCGTCGCTCCAGCCACGGAGGGAGCAGACGAGGGGGGCGGGCTCGGTGTCGAGACGGAGAGAGACGCGCTGCGGCGGCGAGACCGGGCGCGGCTCGGCGCCGGTCTGCGCGAACAGCGCCGCGGTGCAAAGGAGGACGACGAGGGGAGTGAAGGAGCGCGCCCGCCGGGAGTGGTTGATCATCAAGGAGACAATAGTCGGCGGGGGACGCGAGGGGCCGAACTTGAGGGATTGCTGCCAAATCGGCAGAGAGGGGGTGGGAAGGTGCGGGGGTTGTGGGCTCCGGAGCCGGGGCCGGGGCCTGGGAGGGGGAAATGTTTCGGCTGGAGCGCTGGTTGGGATGGGCACGGGCTTCGCATGGAACCGATACAGACGCTCGGCGGGTGCGCGGCCCCTAGGATTGAGCGGAGGGCGCGGGCGGAGAGCGGCTGGATGGACCGGGCGCGCGCTTGAGCGCGGGCGTTCGGATTGCTCGCGGGCCGAAATCGGGTTGAACCGATGGGCCTTGCGGGTGTCTCTATGAGTCCCGGCGGGGCGAATGCTCCGTCACGGAGGACCGCCATGTTCGAGCGATTCACGGATCGTGCCCGCAAGGTGATGGCCCTGGCGAACCAGGAGGCCCAGCGCTTCAACCACGAGTACATCGGGACGGAGCACATCCTGCTCGGATTGGTGAAGGAAGGGTCCGGGGTCGGCGCGAATGTGCTGAAGAACCTCGATGTGGACCTGCGGAAGGTGCGCCTCGAGGTCGAGAAGCTGGTCCACTCCGGCCCGGAGATGGTGACGATGGGGAAGCTGCCCCAGACCCCCCGGGCGAAGAAGGTGATCGAGTACGCCATCGAGGAGGCGCGGAACCTGAACCACAACTATGTGGGGACGGAGCACCTGCTGCTGGGGCTGCTGCGCGAGCACGACGGGGTGGCGGCCCAGGTGCTGATGAACCTGGGGCTCAAGCTGGAGGAGGTGCGCGAGGAGGTGCTGAACCTGCTCGGCGCGGGCGTGGACAAGGACGACGCGGGCACTCCCGGCAACGAGCCGGCGGGCCAGGGCAACCAGGGCCAGGGCGGGGCGGGCGGGGCGGCGGGCCAGCGCCAGGGCAAGAGCAAGACGCCCGCGCTGGACTCGTTCGGCCGCGACCTGACCTCCCTCGCGCAGGAGGGGCAGCTGGACCCGGTGATCGGTCGTGAGAACGAGATCGAGCGGGTGATCCAGGTGCTGTGCCG
>DOJA01000311.1:3090-3992 GCA_003511945.1 Phycisphaerales bacterium
CGCAAGTACATCGAGAAGGACGCGGCGCTGGCGCGCCGGTTCCAGTCGATCACCGTGGACCCGCCCAACGCGACGCAGACGGTCGAGATCATCAAGGGGCTGCGCGACCGGTACGAGAACCACCACCGGGTGCAGATCACCGACGATGCGATCGCGGCGGCGGTGGAGCTGTCGAGCCGGTACATCACGGGGCGGGTGCAGCCGGACAAGTCGATCGATGTGATCGACGAGGCGGGCGCGCGGGTGCGGCTCAAGACGATGACCAAGCCGCCGGACCTGGCGGAGATCGAGGGGCAGATCGAGCGCCTCACCATGGAGAAGGACGAGTCGGTGAAGGCCGCCGACTACGAGCGGGCGGCCGACCTGCGCGACCGGGTGGAGAAGCTGCGTCGCCAGAAGGAGAAGATGCAGCAGGACTGGCGCGAGAAGAGCAAGGAAGTGGGGGGGATCGTCGACGAGGATGTGATCGCGGAGGTGGTGAGCAAGATGACGGGCGTGCCGCTGACGCGCCTGGAGAAGGAGGAGGCGCAGCGCCTGCTCCAGCTGGAGGCGGAGCTGCACAAGAAGGTGGTGAGCCAGGACGAGGCGATCAGGACGATCAGCCGGGCGATCCGGCGGGCGCGGGCGGGGCTGAAGGACCCCAAGCGTCCGATGGGGTCGTTCATCTTCGTGGGCCCCTCGGGGGTGGGCAAGACGCTGCTCTCCAAGGCGCTGGCGGAGTTCATGTTCGGCGACGAGGACGCGCTGATCATGCTGGACATGAGCGACTACATGGAGAAGCACAATGTGTCCCGCCTGGTCGGCGCGCCGCCCGGGTATGTGGGCTACGAGGAGGGCGGGCAGCTGACCGAGCGCATCCGGCGCCGGCCCTACTCGGTGGTGCTGCTCGACGAGATCGAGAA
>DOJA01000311.1:4030-4880 GCA_003511945.1 Phycisphaerales bacterium
ACGAGATCGAGAAGGCGCACCCCGATGTGTTCAACATGCTGCTCCAGATCATGGAGGAGGGGCGCCTGATCGACTCGTTCGGGCGGAGCGTGGACTTCCGCAACACGATCGTCATCATGACCTCGAACATCGGGGCCGACCTGATCAAGGGCGGCGCCGGGTTCGGGTTCTCCAAGCGGTCGAGCGAGCAGGACTTTGACGCCATGAAGGGCGTGCTCATGAAGGAGATCGAGCGGTACTTCCGCCCGGAGTTCATCAACCGCCTGGACGATGTGATCGTGTTCCGTCCGCTGACCAAGGAGAACCTGGTCACGATCGTGGACTACGAGACGGGCAAGCTCCGCAAGCGCCTGAGCGAGCAGGGCTGGGAGCTGACCCTGGAGCCCGAGGCGCGGGAGTTCCTGATCGAGAAGGGGTACAACCCGGACTTCGGCGCGCGGCCATTGCGCCGGGCGATCAGCACCTACATCGAGGACCCGCTGTCGGAGGCGATGCTGACGGGCGAGTTCCAGGGTCGGAGCAAGATCCTGGTGAAGAAGGCGCCGGGCGAGGACAAGCTGGCGTTCGAGGGCTCGGGCGACGCGCCGCGGTCGGGCAAGAAGGGCGAGGGCCAGCCCGCGGAGCCCGCCGGCGCGGGGTCGACCTGAGGGGCGGGTTGCGCCGCGCGAGACGCAGGTTCACTGCGTCGATCGCTCGCTGCTCAGGAGCTCCACGGCGCGGAGAACCCGGAGGGTGTTGCGCGCCGAGAAGATCGCCAGGGCGATGAGCCCGATGGAGAGCGTGCCGTAGAGCACTTCGTCTGCACGCATGGCGTGCAGACGAGTTGAGAAGGGGTAGAGCGGCGGGCGAG
>DOJA01000294.1:0-202 GCA_003511945.1 Phycisphaerales bacterium
GGGTGGGGGGGTGGGGGGATCGCTTCATGATCGCCCATGGAAGGCCGATAAGACGCCCGGACGACCGCCACAAGCCCAGGAGGCCCGGACCATGGCCACGGTGCTCATCGTTGACGACTCCCACCTCTCGCGCTCCACGCTCCGCATTGCGCTGGCGAAGACGGGCGTTGCGGTCATCGAGGCCTCCGACGGCGTGGCGGGG
>DOJA01000294.1:284-4683 GCA_003511945.1 Phycisphaerales bacterium
AGGCCTCCGACGGCGTGGCGGGGCTGGAGGCCATCGCCCGCCACCGGCCCGACTGTGTGGTCATCTCGCTCACCGCGCCGGCCCAGGACGCGCCGTCCTTCCTGAAGGCGCTGCGCGGCCAGAGCGCGCCCCCGGTCATTGTGCTCGCGCAGTGTCCCCGCCGGGAGACCGTCGAGTCCTGCACGCGGCTCGGCGCCGCCGCCGTGGTCGAACGGTCGTTCGACGGCGCCGCGACGATCGAAGCGATCGCCTCGGCGCTGGCCCGCTCAGCGAACGGCGCTCGCGCCGCCGCGTAGCGGAACCCCACCCGGCAGGGCGCACTCCGCCAGCCAGTTCGACATGATCGACTGGATGTCCTCGAAGTCGACGACCTGGTCGTCGTTCGTGTCGCCCTCGCGCCGCGTCGCCCCGGGGCTGCCCCAGCCCGAGAGCACCGCCGTCACATCGTCAAAGTCCACGACCCGGTCAAAGTTCGCGTCGCCGGGACAGGGGGGAATCGGCACCAGTCCCTTCACAACGATGTCATCGAGGTTCCACCCGCAGTACTCCCCCTCGTCGTCGGTCGGCCCCATCGCCCAACGCACGCGCACGCCCGACCGACCCGCCGCCCACGGGGTCAGGTCCAGTTCCACTCGCTTCCAGGATGAATCCCGGATGTCCGTCCCTGAATTCTCCCACACCGGTGTCCATGGCTGATCGTCGGAGGAGACCTCGATCGCGGCCCGATCGAACGGCGCCGGGCCGACCCCGAGCCAGCGGCGGAACTCCAGAAGCACCCTGGGCAGCGCCGCGAAGTCCATGGGGGGCGTCGTCAAGTGCTCCGGCGGGTCCAGGAAGGGCCTGAAGTTCCCGCCCAGGTTGTACCCCAGCACCCGCGAGCCCGTGAAGCCCGAGGTCGGGTCCCTCAGCCCGACGCCTCCGCCCGGCGTCAACCCACCCCGGCCCAAGGGAATCCCGAACGCCCAGCCGCCCTCCCCAGCGAACCCGGGGTCCGAGTCATCGAACAGGAAGGCCTGAACGGGGACGATGCCCCCGACTTCGATGGTCACGCCCGCGTCCCGCGAGAGTCCTCCCTCGGGCGCTGATCCACCGTCGCTCGCCGCATACTGGAATGAATCGCCGCCCTGGTACAGCCCGCGCGGAGCGTAGACAACCCGCCGACCCGACCCGACCAGTTCATGGGGTGCCGCCGTGATCGCGGCCCCGCTCACCGGGTCGACCAGCACCCCCTCGGTCGGCAACGACTGGATGACGAACACCAGCGCGCCCGGCGCGGGCAGCCCGTCGTCCGAGCCGATCAGATCGATCTCCACGCTCGCGCCGGCCGGCGTCGCCGCCGACACCGGCAGCACCAACGGCGGGCGAGGCCCGCATCCCGAATCGAGCACGGACAGATCCGTCTCGACGAACTCTGGCGATTGCCCGGACCCGTCCGACAGTCCGGCCAGGCCATCGACCGCGCCCAGTTCGAGATAGGTCAGACGCACGCGCCCGTCATGGAACAGCTCGCACTGGAAGGTGTTCGCGTCCCCCTGCCCGAACTGCGGCACGCCGACGAACGAAACCACGAACCGGTCGTCCATCTCCTGGTACGACACGCTCCCGCCCGCGCTCGGGTCGAGATCATCCATCAGCATCGAGACCCTGGGAATCGCCAGGTGGGCGCCGACGCTCTCGAGCCGGATGTCGTCGGCCGCCGTGAAGTTGATGTACCCGTTCGGGCTGATGACCAGCGCGTCGTAGGCGACACCGTACAGGCGCACGGGCGCCCCGGTCAGCGCAACCACCACAGGAGGGACATCGTCCGGCAACTCCAGCTGAGTGGCCGTGGACGGGTCCACGGGCAGCGCCTCCGCTTCGCTCGCGCACGCCGCATAATGATCGGGTGAGCCGTCCGGCACGAACAGCACCGAACGGAACGCCAGGTCGTTGTCGGCGGCGTCGAACAACTCAGTGAACGGCTCGACCTTGGGGGCCGTCGTGAAGGAGTAGCACAGGCCCGCCGCGTCGTCGGTTGTCCCGTTGCCGACGCCGTCGACCGCGATGATCTTCAGCGCGTACGAGGTCTGGGGTTCAAGCCCTGTCAGCCGGAGCTGGTGCCGCGTGCGCAGCACGCCGTGCGGTGCTTCGTCGGTGAGCGCACCGCAGGCCGTCCCGAATCGGACCGAGCCGCGCGCCGGCTCGTCAGTCATGAACGACACCGTGGCGCTGAAGGCATCCACTTGGGTGAACTCCACCCCGGTGATCGCCGGACCCGTGCAATCGATGCGCAACGAGGCCAGCACAACCGCGGCGCCGCCGCCCGCGCCGTCGGTGTCCTCGTCGAGGTACTCGACTTCGACCGTCCCTCCTGGGGACACCGCCAGCGCGCCAGCCGCGCCGGACGCGCTCAGCGTGACCACTCCGGCAAACTCCCCGGTCGACGGACCAGTCTCCGCCAGATCGACCACGATGCCCGGAGGGGCCGCGTCCGAAGAGACCCGCACGCTGACGCGGTCACCCGCCGCGGGGTCCGCGTCGAGCCCGCAGTCGATCACCTTGACCAGGACGCTCGACTCGCACGACGCCCGCGTCGCACCCAGCACGATCACCCCGCTGTCGCTGCACGCGAGGAGGGGCGTCGGCGCCACCACCGAGAACCGCTGCGGGCCCTCAGGCACTCCGTGACCGATCACCTCCACCGTCCACACGCCCGGCTCTGGAGCGTCCACGAGCACCTGCTCGAGGTTGTCCACCCGGTTCTCCGCCGTGCGGACCGCCGGGGCCGCCGGGTCGTCCAGTCCGCGCAGGGTCCAGGGAAGGAACCGAGCGCCCGACGGGCTGACGAGCACAATATCCAGGTCGTTGACCAGCGCGTTGACCACGCTCGGCGCCGCCGCTGGATCGTCCCACGCGCCGGTGACCCTCAGCGTCGCCTGTCCCGGCTCGACCACCAGGCGCGCGGCCCACACACCCCCGTGATCGATCGTCGCCTCCCGGAACAGACGCCTCTGCACAATGTCCACCGCCCCCGGCGCGCGCACGGAGCCGTAGCCGGACTGATAGTCCGGCCCCGGTGCGCCGATGTCCGCCGCCGTGTGCGCCAGAGCCGCCTTGATGGTGCTGTTCGCGGGGTCCGGCTCGAACGGATTCGACACGCGGAACCCTTCGAGCATCAGCGCGACGATCCCCGCCACCGTCGGCGCCGACATCGAGGTGCCGCACAGCGTGCTGTAACCCCCGCCGGGCCATGTCGATGTCACGCCCGTGCCGCCCGATCCCTGGCAGCCCGGCCCAACGACATCGGGCTTCATGCGATCGTCGTCCGTCGGTCCCCAGGACGAGAAGAAGGTCACCTGATCCGAGTCAGAGTTCACCGCTCCCACCGCGATCGGGTTCTTCGCGCACACCGGGGGCGGGGTTGTGTGATAGAAGGCGCCGCACCGCGCGGCCCCGCTGCGCTCGTTGCCGTTCGCCCACACCACCCGGATCGGCGCGCCCAGCGAGCCGGTCACGATCGCGTCCACCAGCGCGCTCGTGACCCCATAATCCCCCTCCCACTCGCAGGGGTACCCGTTCGACGCGGTGTTGGTCCCGATCGAGTTGTTCGACACCTCTGCCCCGTAGACGCCGATCGCCTCCGCGTAGTCGCTCTCCAGGTCACCCGGGTCGGTGTAGAGGAACCCGGGCAGCAGTTCGCCCTCGAACCCGTACGAGATCACCTCCGCCCCCGGCGCCATCCCGCGGTGCTGCCCCGCGCTCTGCGCGCCGCTCGACGCCACCGTCCCGGCCACATGCGTCGCGTGGCTCGACACCGGCGCCGTGTCGCTGAGACCGATGGTCAGGCGCCCGGCGAAGTCCGGGTGCGCGAACACCCGCCCGCCGTCGTACACCATCACCCGCACGCCCGCCCCGGTCAGCCCCAGCGGCGGCCCTTGCACCGTCTCGACGCCGGTCAACACCCGGTTCTCAGCGTTCGTCGACGCCAGCGCCGGCAGAGGCGGCTCGATGAACATCACCGCGTCCGACTCCGCCAGCGCCCGCACCCGCGAGAACGCCAACTCCGCCACCACCGTGTTCACCGACGCGACGAACGACACCACCCGACCGCCCTGCGCCCGGACCGCCGCGGCCCCGTCGCGCACCAGGTCCGCGTCGCGGTGGAGCACCACGCACGCCGCCACGATCGGGTCTGCCTCCGCCGGCGCCTTCCCCTCCACGCCCCGCCCCGCGGGGAGCGCCCACGCCGGCGCCGCCGGACCGGCGTAGTCCGGGTGCAGTTTCCAATCGGTCCGCACGGCGTTCACCCGCACGACCGGCGCGATGACTGCCGCCTCGTCGGCGCGGAGCGCCTGGGCGCGGACCGACGCGAAGTACGCCCCGCCCCCCAGCGCCGTCAGCACCTCGACCCCCTGCTCCG
>DOJA01000294.1:4802-5251 GCA_003511945.1 Phycisphaerales bacterium
ACCCCGCCAGCCGTTCGCGCTCCGCGGCCGTCAGCGGGCCGCTGAACTCGATCACCACGCGCCGAGCGCCGCCCGCATCCGCTGCGTCGCGTGCGGCCTCGCCCAGCGCCGCCGCCGCCTCAGCCGCGGTCCGCAGCGGCGCGGCCGCGCGGGCCGCCGGCCCGGGGTTCCGCCAGCGCACCTCTCCAACCGCGGTTCCCGCGAGCAGACACGCGAGCAGCGCCCCGGCCCCGGTGCGCACGATCCATTCACGATCGGCGTCGAACCGCATCACCCGGCGCCTCCTGAGGGGACTGCTCCCCCACTGATCCCACGCTCTCAAGCGTGGGCGCGCCGCCACTCGGGGTCAAGCCCGCGCCACCGATGGTCCCGAACTTTGGTGCGCGAATCCCTACCCGGCTATGGGTCCCTCACAGATTGACCTACCCCACTTGGTGGGACAGGCGTCC
>DOJA01000294.1:5300-13371 GCA_003511945.1 Phycisphaerales bacterium
CCCACTTGGTGGGACAGGCGTCCCGCCTGTCGCTGCTCGACCTCTCTGCGTCACTCTGTGAGGGGCTCTATGGGTTGACCTTGAGCAGCTCCACCTCGAACACCAGCGTCGCGTTGGGCGGGATCGGGCCGCCGGGCGTGCCGCGCTCGCCGTAGCCCAGCGCCGCGGGGATCACCAGCCACCGCTTCCCGCCTTCTTTCATGCCCGAGACGCCCTCGGTCCAGCCCTTGATGACCTGGGTCAGACCGAACGAGATCGGCTCACCCCGGTCGCGCGAGGAGTCGAACTTGGTGCCGTCCGGCAGCCAGCCGGTGTAGTGGACCTGCACCTTGTCGGTCGGCTTGGGCTGCGCCCCGGTCCCCGCCACCGCATCGAGCGACCACAGCCCCGTCGCGCTCACCGCGCCGCTTGCCGTGTCCACGCCCTGCGTGCGCACATAGTCGATCCCCGGCTGCAGGGCCGCCGCCGCGGCGTCCTTCGCCCGCGCCGCCTCGGCCTGCGCCTGCGCCGCGCCCTTGGCCCGCAGGTCGTTGATCGTCGCCTCGTCGTCGATGACCGCGACCTTCTCGATCATCACCGGCTCGACGGGCACATCCCGGTACTGCCCCTTGGTCCCCGTCTGCACCTGGCGGATGGCGTCGACCACCTCCATGCCTTGGACGACGCGTCCGAACACCGCGTAGGCCGCGCCGTCCCGCGCCGTGTCCAGGGCCGCGTTGTCGACGACATTGATGAAGAACTGGCTGGTCGCGCTGTCGGCCTGCCCGCCCAGGCGAGCCATCGCCACCGAACCCCGGGTGTTCTTCAGCCCGTTCTGCCACTCGTTCCTGATCGGCGCGTTCGTCTTCTTCTGCGTCATGTCCGCCAGGTGGCCCCCGCCCTGGATCATGAAGTTCGGGATCACCCGGTGGAAGGTCGTCCCCTCGTAGTGGCCGGACTCGGCGTACTCGATGAAGTTCGCCACGGAGATCGGCGCCTTCTCACGGTTCAGTTCGATCACGAACTCGCCCTTGGAGGTCGTCACCCGCGCGAACTCCACGGGCCGGCCGCCCGGCGCCCCCGGCGCCCCGCCCTCGCCCCCCTGGCGCGCCAGCGCCGCGGGAAGCACGACCAGGCCCACAACCACGGAGACGATGCCGACAAGCGTGCTTTTCATATCGAACTGGTTTCCGGACTCAGGGTGATGGTTCAAGACAACCGGGCGGGCGTCCCGAGCCCTCACCCGACCGTCACGCGAACCCTCGATGGTACCACCCCGCCCGGCCCGGGTGGGCACGCCAGCCCGCCCCCAGCCCCACCGATTCCCGGCCCTTCGCCTGATCCCCCGTGCCCGGTGGACCGATACAGCCGATCAGGCCCCCTTCGCAGGCCCGCGCGGGAGTCGCGCGCACGGAGAGACGCACCGCATGCTGCTCGTCGGCGTGGAATCGCTTCGTCCGGGCATGACACTGGCGCGGTCGGTCCTGCACCCGGACCGCGCCGACCTCCTTCTCCTCTCCGAGGGATATGTCCTGGACGCGCCGATGGTCGACCACCTCCGGCGCCACGGGGTCACACACGCCTGGATCGCCTTCCCCGGGCTCGAAGAGATCGAGAACCGAGTCAGCGAGCGCGTCAGCCGCTCCCATATCGAGCTCTGCCAGGTGCTCGCGCGGTCCGTGGACACCCTCGAGCACCGCGTCTCCGTCAAGACCAATGTCCACCACTACAAGAAGGCCGTCCACCACATGCTCGCTGACATCGTGGACCACCCGGACCACGACCTCATCGTCAACCAGCTCAAACTCTGCGGCCCGCGCCTCGTCGGGCACCAGGCCAACTGCGCCTACCTCGCCCTCCTGGTCGGCGCGCACCTCTCGGGCTACCTCCGCTCGCAGCGCCGGGCGCTCCCCAGCGATGTCGCCGAGAACACCGGGCAGCTCGGGCTGGGCGCCCTCCTCCACGATGTCGGCAAGCTCGCCATGCCCGACGAACTCCGCACCGCCAGCGTCCTGGACGCCCAGGCCGAGTGGCCCGAGTACCGCTACCACTGCCAGAGCGGCTACCAGGAAGTCCGCGACCATGTGTCGCCGGTCTCTGCGTCCATCGTGCTCCATCACCACCAGCGGTTCGACGGCACGGGCTTCCCCGCGGTCCACAAGGGGATGACCCCCACCCCCGAGCCCCTCTCGGGCGAACGCATCCATGTCTTCGCCCGCGTCGTCGCGGTCATCGATGTCCTGGACCACCTGCTCTGTCCGGGCGGACGCCCCGTGCCGACCATCATCGCCATGGCCCGGCTCCGCTCCCCCCGGTTCAACGGCTGGTTCGACCCGGTCATCCTCGAAACCGTGCTGAAACTCATCCCGCCCTTCATGGTGGGACAGATGGTCACCCTCAGCGACGGTCAGCAGGCGGTCGTCACCGCCACCCATCCCGACGCGCCCACGCGCCCGACCGTCAAGCCCCTCACCGGCACGGTGGGCGACCGCGACGCGCGGGTGGCGGCACGCCCCATCGACCTCCGCATGACCCGCCGCCTGCAGATCGTCGCCGTCGAGGGCACGGACATCCGGCGCTACCTCACCGAAGACGCGCCCACCGTCGCCGCCTGACCCCTCAAGCCGCCGCCTGCGCCGCGCCCAGCGTGGACAGCGAGCGCGCCAGCCCCGCGGGAGGCAGCGCCGCCATCGCGAGATTCTCGACGACCACGGCGCGGGGCATGCCGTACACCACACAGGTCTCTTCGTTCTGCGCCAGGATGACCCCGCCCTTGGCGTGCAGCTCCCGCGCCCCGCGGACCCCGTCGTCGCCCATCCCCGTCAGGATGATCGCCAGCGTCCGCGCGCCCGCCGCCGCCGCCGCGGTGGAGAGCAGCACATCCACGCTGGGCTTGTAGAGCGTCCCCGCCGGCTCCTGGTTGCACAGCAGCGTCATCCGCCCCCCGGCGCCCCTGCGGATGTGCGTGTTCTTCCCCCCCGGGCAGATGTGGATCACCCCCCCCGCGAGCGGCATCCCGTTCTCCACATGCTTCACGGGCAGCCCGCACTGCTCGCCCAGGCGCTCGGCCATCGAGCGCGTGAACATCTCCGGCATGTGCTGCGCCGCGATCACCGGCCCGCGGAACGACGCCGGCACCGCCCGCAGCACCTGCTCCAGCACCGGGGGCCCCCCCGTGCTGGAGCCGATGCACAGCAGGTCGAACTGCCCGGGCTTGAACGCGGGCGCGTCGGCCCGCACGCACGCCGATCCGGGCGCCGCCTTCGAGGCGAACCGCTTCTTGCCCGCCTGCGCCAGCGCCTTCACCCGCTCCACCAGCTCCGGCTGCAGCTTGGTGATGTTCAGCGAGATGGTGGACGCCTCCTTCGCGAAGACATCCGCGGCCCCGAACTTCATCGCCGTCAGCGCCGCGTGCGACCCGTCGGTGGTCAGCGACGAGATCATGATCACATGCGTGGGCGTCTCCGCCATGATCCGGCGCAGCGCCGTCAGCCCGTCCATCTCGGGCATCTCGACATCCATGGTGACGACATCGGGCTTGTGCTTGGCGACCAGCTCGACGCCCTCGCGCCCGTTCCGCGCCGTGGCGACCACCTCGATGCCCGCGTCGGACTGCAGCATCGTGGAGATGGCCTTGCGCATGAAGGCCGAGTCGTCGACCACTATGGCTCGGATCATCGGGGCCTCTCGCGGGGAACGCACGACTCCCCTTGCGGATATCGGGTCACGCCGCCCGCGCCTTGACCTCAGAGTACGCCGCCAGGGGAGTGCCCTCCCCTGCTCCATCCCGGACGCACACCAGATCCCCCGAGGTTCCCCGCACCACCCGCACCGGACCATGGATCTGCTTCCGCACGCGGAAGACCTGCTTGCCCACCTCCACCGCCGCCCCGGGGAACACCGTGCGCCCGACCGACAGGTCCACGGCCCCCAGCGTCGCGACGACCTCCGCCGTCCGGTGGCGCATCAGGGCCGCCCTGGCCATCCGATCGCGCATGGTCTGCACATCGAACTCCAGTTCGCACCGGCGCTCCTTCTCGAACGCCGAGAGTCGCCGTCCGGGCACGCTGAGCTGCGCCAGTTCCGCCTCGGACTTCTGCTGAGCCGCGCCCGCCCGCTCCAGGAGCCCGTCCAGCTTCCCCACCAGGGGCTCCAGCAGCGGCACGCGCCCCAGGACCAGTTCGGTGAGCGTCGCGGAGTCCGACCCCAGCGTCGCCAGCACCACCCGCCCCCCCGATTCGCACCGCCCCCCGATCAGCGAGCCCGACGGGCAGTCCAGCCCGCCGTGCACCAGCAGGTGGCAGTTGATGATCTGCCCTTCCACCCGCAGTTGGCGCAGCACCTCGCCCTGCACCGCGTCGAGGTACCGCGCCCGCGCCGCGCCATGCACCCGCAGTTCTCCCTTGCCCCGCCCCGCGAAGCCGCCCTGCGCCTCGAAGTCCCCGCTCACCCGCAGCGTGGCGCCCTCGATCGCCCCTGTGACGATCAACCCCCCCGCGCACTCGAGCGTCGCCCCCGCCTTGATGCCGCCCTCGACCCGCGTCGGGCCGTGGAACACCACCGGCGCCCCGCCCGGCTCGATCGGGCCGGACACGACCCGCGCTGCTCCGCCGGGGCCTTGAGTCCGCGCTCCGCGGTAGGCCTCCTCGACCAGCCCGATGGCCCGCTCCCGCGCCCCGCCCGCGCGGGCGGCCGCGATGAAGTTCTCCACCAGCTCCAGCGTGTCGGCCCCGAGCACCACATGCGCCCGTCGCAGCGCCGCGGCGCACGACTCCATGGTGACCAGCGCGGGATCCACCCCGTCCGGCAGGCGCACGATCGCCGTGGCGCCGTCCTCGCCCACGCACACTTCAACAGTCGGCGACGACACCCCGGCGGTCATGGCCGGCCCCTCGCAGGCGCTGCGCCCGCCTCACTGTCGCCCCGCGCTCACGCGGCGGCGGAGAACTTCGCCATCGTCTCCTCGATCCGCTGGCTCAGCACATCGGGGGTGAACGGCTTCACGACATAGTTGTTCACGCCCGCCTTGATCGCATCGATGACGCGGGTCTTCTCCGCCTCCGTCGTCACCATGATGATCGGGGTCTTGTGCCCCTTGCCCCGGTACTGCTTCACGAAGGTCAGCCCGTCCATGTTGGGCATGTTCCAGTCGACCAGCATCAGGTCAGGCGTGAAGGAGCCCACCTTGCTCAGGGCGTCCAGCCCGTCGCAGGCCTCCTGCACCTCCGTGTGGCCCATCTGGGTGAGGATCGACTTCTGGATGTTCCGCATCGTCTTGGAGTCGTCAACAAGCAGGATCTTCATGGCTCACTCCCGGTCCGTCATCCCTGGATGGACTCACGCCGCCCTCGAAGCCGGCGCCCCCTGCGTCCCGACGCCCTTCGCGGCCGGACGAGTCGACACCTCGACATTGAACTCCCCGCAGTCGCACGCGCACGGGATCGTCACGCACACCGCGTCCTTCCGCCCGTACACCGAGTGGCTCGACCCGATCACCACCGACGGGCACGAGATGCTCACCTTCTGACCCGCGAACTGCGCCTTGGCCCCGCCGGCGATCATGTTCACCAGCTCGCCCACCGCGTCGCTCAGGTCCTCCAGGTTCTCACCCACTTCCTGCCCCGTGAACACCGTCACGATCCGGCGCGCCGTCTCCATCGGGAAACTCAGCACCACCGACCCCTCGGTGTCCCCGCTCATCCCGATGATCCCGGACACATCGTGCGACGGGCTGTCGCCCTTCCGCACCACCGGGTCCGAGACCTCGACGCTCATCTGGAACATCGTCTCGAAGATGTTCCGCGTCGACTTGATGAACGGCAGAATATAGTTCTGGTCCACGGCCCGGCTCCTCCTAAGAGCGCCCTCAGGCGCCGTCGCTTCCCCTGACGCCCCGCAGCAGCGCGACCGCGTCGATGATCAGACTCACATCGCCGTCCTCGCGGATCGTCGCCCCGCTGAACGGCCCGCCCGTCGTGTACGCATCGTCCAGCGGCTTGATCACCACCTCCTGCTGGCCGATCAGATGATCGACCACCAGGCCCGCCCGCTGTTGCCCGACTTCCACAACGACCGCGAACTTCCGGTCGTCGTTCTCGGGCCTCGACTCGCTCAGCCGGTCCCGCAGATCGATCAGCGGCAGCACCGACTCCCGCAGCCGAATGACCGGCTTGCCCCCCACCGAGTACGACGACGACTCGTGCAGCCGCACGATCTCCACGATGCACGCCACCGGCACCGCGTACTCCTGACGCCCAACCCCCACCATCATCGCCGGCATGATCGCCACGGTCAGCGGGATCAGCACCTCGATCGTCGTCCCCCTCCCCTTCACCGACGACAGGTTGATCGACCCGCCCAGCTTGTTGATGTTCGTCCGGACGACATCCATCCCCACGCCCCGCCCCGACAGGTCGCTCACCTTCGCCGCGGTCGAGAACCCCGCCGCGAACACCAGGTTCACCACCTCCGAGGGCGTCATCTGCGCCAGCTGCTCGGGCGTGATCAGCCCCTTCTCCACCGCCTTGGGCCCGATGACCTCCGGGTCGATCCCCTTCCCGTCGTCGGTGATCTCCACCCGGACATGCCCGCCCTGGTGCTCGGCACGGATGCGGATCGTCCCGTTCGGGTCCTTGCCCGCGCCGCGGCGCGCGTCGGGCGTCTCGATCCCGTGGTCGGCGCTGTTGCGCAGGATGTGGACCATCGGGTCCGCGAGCGCCTCGAGCACGCTCTTGTCGACCTCCGTCTCGCCGCCCACGATCTCCACGCCGATCTGCTTGTCCGTCTGGCGGGCCAGGTCGCGCACGATCCGCGGGTACCGCCCGAACAGTTTCGACAGCGGCTGCATCCGCGTCCGCATGACCCCGACCTGCAGCTCGCTCGTCAGCCGGTCCAGGTTCCCCGTGGCGCCGTTCAACTGCTCCTGCACCTCGTGCGGCAGCCCGTGCTGCCTCAACTGGCGCGACAGCCCCAGGATCTGGTTCTTCGTCAGCACCATCTCCCCGACCAGGTTCAGCAGCGCCTCCAGCCGCGCCACCTCGACCCGAACGGTCTGTTCGCCCTGCGCCGCGGCGCCGGCGCCTTCTCGCTTCGCCCCCGAAGCCGGATTCGTCCCTGCCCCGTCTGGCTCCTCGTGCTCCTCCCCCTCGCCCGGAGCCGCGGCTCCCGGCGCGGCCCTCCCGACGCCGAGGTTCATCAGGCGGCTCTCCAGTTCCGCGCCCGTCCAGACGATCTCCTCGCCCCCCTTCAGCGCCGCGCCGAACTCGTCAAAGACCGCGCGCACGGCATCAAAGCGGTCCGCCAGCGCGTCCAACTGCTCGCCCGTCGCCTCCGTCGCCTTGGCGCTCAGAGCGTCGACGACCCGCAGCACCTCGAGCAGCCCCGGCAACCCGAAGTAGTCCGCCGTCGGACGCAGCCCCGCGAGCATCTGCGCCAGCGTCTCCATCGCCCCCGCCCGCCCGCCGTCGCTGTTCACCTGCTCCGCGACCTGCGCCAGCATCTCCGACGCCAGCGACAGCTCGTCCTCCATGTGCGCCACGATCTCGGTCTTCTCAGGCGGCAGGGTCAGCGCCCGGCGCGTGCCCCCCAGCGGGGCCTTCGCGGGCGCGTTGGCCTCGCCGGACGCCCCCCCCGACGCCGGCGCGCCGTCGCGCTTTGTTTCGGTCACCCCAGCCGCGATCCCGTGCAGGACCTCGATCAGCGCCTCCGGCCCCGGCGTGACCGCCGACCCATCCGCGACCTCGGCCAGCTGCCCGCGCAGCGTGTCCACGCTCCGCAGCAGCGCATCGATCACCAGCGCGTTCACCGACACCGCGCCCTTGCGCAGCTGGTTCAGCGCGTCCTCCGCCGCGTGCGCGAACCGCGTCACCTCGGGCAGGTTCAGGAAGCTCGCCGCCCCCTTGATCGTGTGCAGGGCGCGGAAGATCTGGTCCAGCAGTTCCTTGGACGACGCCTCGCCCTCCAGGCGCACCAGGTCCGCGTCCAGCTGCTCGATCAGCTCGCCCGCCTCCGTCAGGAAGTCCGCGATCAGGGTTGGATCGGCGCCCAGATCGGACACTTACGCCCCCCCCCCGGAACCGCCCCCGGAACCGCC
>DOJA01000186.1 GCA_003511945.1 Phycisphaerales bacterium
AGGGCGGGTTCGTGCCGATCGGCCCTCTGGTCGGCGTGCTGGCGGGTGGGGCGGCGGCGTGGGCGGTGGCCCGCTCGGGGCTCCCGGGACAGACCATCGCCAGCGCCGCGACGGCTGGGATGGTCGGGACACTGGTGGGCTCGGTGATCGATCAGCGGTCGCCGATGTGGGCGTATGCTGGGATCGGCGTGGCCATGGGGCTGGCGGGGCCGGTGGCCGCCATGGTGTTGCACGGGGACCGGGTGGTGGAGGCGGTCTTCAGCGGCCGGGTTGCGGCTCTTGCGCGGCCTTCGGGAATGGACTGGCTGGCAGGGGTGTTGATGGGGGTGCCGGTGGGCGACGCCTGGGCGGCCTCGATGCTGGAGCGCAAAGCCGGGCACGGTGCGGGCGATGCGAGTGTCAAGCGGGCTTGAACGGCGCTCGGCACGGGCTCCCGGGGGGCGGGGCATCCACCGTCGGAACCGGGTCGAACACAGGGGTGGCGTAACACTTGATCGGCCCCGAGCATCCTGGCCTTGGTGGGGCGTCGGAGCCGGCGGGGATCGGGGGTGCGCCCCGGGAGACGAGCGACATGGTGACCAGCGGAACCCGGGCGGGGATGCCCGATGTGCAGGCCTCGCGGGACAGGCGGAACATCGCCATCGACAAGGTGGGCGTAAAGAATGTGACCTGCCCGATCACGCTGCGCACCCGCGACGGGGGCCAGCAGACGACGGTGGCGAGCGTGAACATGTTCGTGTCGCTGCCGCACCATCAGAAGGGCACGCACATGAGCCGCTTCCTGGAGGTGCTGAACGAGTACGCCCATCCGCTGACGCCGGACTGCATCCCGCTGCTGGCGCGGGCGATCAAGCAGCGTCTGGAGGCGGAGCACGCGCACCTGGAGCTGAGTTTCCCGTACTTCATCGAGAAGAAGGCGCCGGTGACGGGCTCGCCCGGGCTGATGGACTACAAGGTGTCGTTCTCCGCGGAGTCGAACGCGGCGGAGGACTTCGTGATGTCGGTGAAGGCGCCGGCGGCGAGTCTGTGCCCGTGCTCGAAGGAGATCAGCGCCTACGGCGCGCACAACCAGCGGTGCGAGATCGAGGCGGCGGTGCGGTTCGAGGGCTCGGTGTGGATCGAGGACCTGGTGGAACTGCTCGAGGGGGCGGCCTCGAGCCCGGTGTACGCGGTGCTGAAGCGCCCGGACGAGAAGTTCGTCACCGAGGCGGCGTACGACAACCCCAAGTTTGTCGAGGACATCGTCCGGGACCTGGCCCTGTCGCTGGAGGCGGAGGACCGGGTGAAGTGGTACTCGATCAACAGCGAGAACTTCGAGTCGATCCACAACCACAACGCCTACGCGCAGATCACGCGGGACAAGCGGGCGGGGTGAGGGAGCGGGAGCGAAGGCGGGTTCCCGACCCGCCCCGGCGGGAGGCGTGAATCGGGGCGGATCGGGCCGATAGCATTGTCGGACCCGGGCGACTGCGCGGGTCCGCGGACCGATGCGCCTCTCACCACGGACCATCATCCCCAGCATGTTCCACAGGCGCCTGTGGCTGCTGTTCCTCGGCGCGGGAGGGGCGGGGGCGGTGCTGGCGGGGCAGTCGTACCGTCTGACCGTCGCGCAGGGGGAGCGGCACCTGGCGGCGGCGGAGGCGCGCCTGGTCTCGGAGCGGTGGACGCCCACGCAGCGGGGGATGATCCTCGACCGCAAGGGACGCGTCCTGGCGCGGGACGAGGCGTCGTACGACATCCGGGTGCGGTACCGGGTGATCACGGAGGAGTGGGCCTACTCGGAAGCGGCCCGACGGGCGCGCCGAGAACACCGCGACGCCTGGCCCACGCTGGACCGCGCGCAGCGGGACGCGCTCGTGCAGCGGCTGTTGCCCGAGCACCAGGCCACGCTGCGGGCGATGTGGGCGGACCTGGCGCAGGCGCTCGGGCTCTCGGCGGAGGAACTGGAGCAGCGCAAGAGCGCGGTGCGCCGGGATGTGGCGCGGATGGCGATGACGGTGTGGGACCGCTGGCTCGAGGCGCGCCGGGAGGAGGTCAACCGCGAACAGGAGGTCACGCTGGAGGATGTGCAGCGCCCGCTGCGCGAGCACCAGGAGTCGCACCCGATCGCGCAGGGCGTGGCCGAGGAGGTCGGGCACCGGGTGCGCCGGCTGGTCGAGAAGTACCCGGGGCTGGAGATCGCGCCGAGCGGCCGGCGCGCGTACCCGTTCGAGACGATGGAGGTGGAGGTGGACCGCGCCTCCTTCCCGTCGCCCCTGCGCGCCCCCCCCCCGGGGGCGCCGGTGCAGGCGGTGAAGGTCGAAGGAGTAGCGACGCACATCATCGGGTGGGAGCGCGGGCTGGCGGCGGAGGACATCGCGCGCCGGCCCCGCGTCGATCCGAAGACGGGGGTGGTGGACCGCGGGCACTATCAGCCGCGGGACAGGGTGGGGGCGCGGGGCATCGAGGGGTCGCACGAGGACACGCTGCGCGGGCAGCGGGGGAGGGTGACGACGCACCGCGACACGGGTGAGGAGCAGGTGGTCGAACATGTCCCCGGCGGGGATGTGCGCCTGACCGTTGATGTGGCGCTGCAGGCGCGGGTGCAGGCGCTCATGGATCCGTCGGTGGGTCTGGCGGCGGTGCAGCCGTGGCATCATCCGGCGGTGACGCCCGCGGGGCAGCCCACGCCGCTGGCGGACGGGACGCCCTTGTTCGGGGCGGCGGTGGTGCTGGAGATCGATTCGGGCGAGATCCTGGCGATGGCGTCGACGCCCTCGTTCACTCGTGATCGGCTGCAGGAGGACGCGGAGGAGATCTACTCGAACCCGGTGGAGGCGGCGTGGGTGAACAAGGCGCTGTCGAAGCCGTACCCGCCGGGGTCGATCATCAAGCCGCTGGTGCTGGTGTCGGCGGTGTCGTCGGGGGCGCACGCGCTGGGGAGCGCGGTCGAGTGTACGGGGCACTTCCTGCCGAACCGTCCGGACCGGTTCCGGTGCTGGGTGTTCAAGCAGTTCGGGACGACGCACACGGGGCTGCTGGGGCGGTCGCTGCTGGCGCCGGAGGCGCTGGCGGTGTCGTGCAATATTTACTTCTATACGCTCGCGTCGCGCCTGGGCGTGGAGAAGGTGGTCGAGTGGTACAAGGCGTTCGGGATCGGCTCCGGGTTCGGGCTGGGGCTGGATGACGAGTACCGGGGCGTGGTGGGCGAGCCGCCCCCCGGGGAACGGTTGAGCCAGTCGCACGCGATCCTCATGGGGATCGGGCAGGGGCCGGTGGCGTACACCCCGCTGCACGCGGCGGACATCTACGCGACGCTGGCGCGGGGCGGGCTGCGGCTGATGCCCCGGGTGGTCAAGAGCGCGCCGCCCCGGGCGTCGGACCTGCACCTGGACACCGGGGCGCTCGACGCGGCACTCGAAGGGCTCCGTCAATCCGTGCAGGAGGACTTCGGGACCGGGCACACGCTGCGCTTCCCCGACGGGACGCGCGAGCCGATCTTCACCGATCGTCCCGGGCTGAGCGTGTACGGCAAGACGGGCACCGCGGAGGCGCCGGACATCCTGGACCGCGATCCCTCGGATCCGGACGCCGTGCGGGTGCTGCGCGAGGGCGACCACTCGTGGTTCGTGGTGATGGTTGGGAAGAAGGGCGGGCCGCCGAGGTTCGTGATCAGCGTGGTGATGGAGTACGCGGGGAGCGGGGGACGGGTGTCGGGGCCGATCGCGAACCAGATCATCGGCGCGCTGGTGGCCGAGGGGTACCTGTGAGCGCGCGGGGCGGGCGAGCGCGGAAAGCGCGGCCCGTGCTGCACCAGCGCCGGACGACGCTGCTGCACGCGGGCTGGGTGGTGCTGGGGTGCGCGGCGGTGCTGTGCGTCATCGGGCTGCACTGCATCGAGCTGGCGCGGGGGGGGGCGGCGGGTGGGCAGGGGACAGGTCTGGCCGCCACAACGATGCGCCAGGCGGCCTTCGGCGGGCTGGGGCTGCTGGCGGCGCTGGCGGTGTCGCTGCCGCACTACCGGGTGTTGATCCCGCTGAGGTGGTTGATCCTGGCGGGGGTGGTGGGGCTGCTGGTGTTCGTGCTGGTCCCGGTGGTGCCGGACTCGCTGGTGACGCCCCGCAACGGCGCGCGCCGGTGGATCAACCTGGGGCCGGTGGACTTCCAGCCGAGCGAACTGGCGAAGATCGCGTATGTGATCGCCACGGCGGCGTACCTGCGCTACCGGAGCAACTACCGCACGCTGGCGGGGCTGATCCCGCCGGGGATCATCGCGTTCGTGCCCATGGGGCTGATCCTGGTGGAGCCGGACCTGGGCACGGCGCTGCTGTTCATCCCCGCGCTGGTGGCGATGCTGGTGGCGGCCGGCGCGCGGCTGGCGCACCTGATCGGGGCGGCGTCGCTGGGCCTGGTCTTCGCGGCGGGGGTGATCGCGGTCAGTCTGGTGTTCGCGCAGCGGGGGGAATACCCGGTGCTGCGGGCCTATCAGGTGGACCGCATCCGGGCGGTGGTGGACCGGGCGCGGGGGGAGCAGGGGCACGACGAGGGGCGCGGCTTCCAAGGGCTCCAGGCGATGACCCTGATCGGCGCTGGGGGCGTGGACGGGCACCCGACGGCGCGGAGCGCGGCCCTGGTGAAGTACAGCAGTCTGCCCGAGGGCCACAACGACATGATCTTCGCCGTTGTCGTCAACCGCTTCGGGATGGTCGGGGCGGCGGGGGTGATCGGGCTGTACCTGGCGATGTTCGGGGCGTCCATGCTGGTGGCGGCGGCGTGCAAGGACCCGTTCGGGCGCCTGCTGGTCGTCGGGCTGGCGTCGATGACCTTCACGCAGGTGGTCATCAACATCGGGATGAATGTGGGGCTGCTGCCGATCACGGGGATGACGCTGCCGTTCGTGTCGTACGGGGGCTCGAGTCTGGTGGCGGGGTTCATCGGGGTGGGGCTGATCTGCAGCG
The DNA here is from genome assembly GCA_003511945.1 of Phycisphaerales bacterium. Lineage (GTDB taxonomy): Bacteria > Planctomycetota > Phycisphaerae > Phycisphaerales > UBA1924 > UBA11155. The sequence goes on from DOJA01000186.1 coordinate 4,938, forward strand.
TGGCGATGCGTCGCCCGCCCTACCTGTGGCGCCACTCGTTCGAGTACGATCCGCGCGATGACGACGAAGGGTGAGCCGCGGGCGCCGCTGGAGTTCCGGACGGACCTGCCCGCGCTGGCGCCGGCGCCGGGGTTCCTGGCGCTGTGCGAGTCGGAGGGGATCGCGTTCGAGCCGGGGGATGTCGAGCGGCTGGGGCGGTTCCTGGCGATCCTGCTCGCGGGGAACGAACAGGTGAACCTGACGGCGATCACCGAGCCCGAGGAGGCGTGGCGGAAGCACATCTTCGATGCGCTGACGCTGCTGCCCATGCTGGCGGAGTTGCCCGAGGGGGCGCGGGTGATGGATGTGGGGAGCGGGGGCGGGGTGCCGGGAGTGCCGCTGGCGATCGCCTTGCCCGGGCTGGCGTTCTCGCTGGCGGAGGCGACTGAAAAGAAGGCGCAGTTTCTGAGCGCGGCGGTCGCGGCGCTGGGGCTGAAGAACGCGGCGGTGGTGAAATCGCTTGCTGAACCTGATTGATTGCGCGCGCCGTATGAAAGGGCGACCGGCGT
>DOJA01000086.1 GCA_003511945.1 Phycisphaerales bacterium
TCTCTCTCTCTCTCTCTCTCTCGGTCTCTCACGACTTGCGGACTCACGTACGCTCCCCCCCCCCCCCCCCCCGCCGCCGCCGCCCCCCCCGCCGCCCTGGGTCACGCCCAGACGCATGTTGAGGGTGCGCGAGGGCGTCAGGTCGATCGGGATCGGCAGGTCGTCGAGGATCGGCGGCACCTCCTCGCCCCCGTAGCGATAGTTGAAGCTCTCGCCCTGGGGGTTCTCGACGCCCACATCGGTGCGGACCTGGTTGGCGGAGGCGTCGAAGAACCGGAACTCGACGCGGTCGCCCCGGCTCGGGCCCTCGACGACGCCGCGGGTGTCGGGGTCGTCGCCGAAGATGACGATCTCGAACGCGCGGGTCGTGTTGGTGCCGGTGTAGGAGAACACGCCGACGACCTCGTCCTCGAAGAACGCCGCGATCTGGTCGCCCGCCTCCGGGGCTGGCGCCCCCTCGGCGCTGAGGAGCTGGCCGTTGAGGCGCTCGCGGACGCTGGTGCCCAGAGGAGTGTCGAACTGCTGCGCGAGGGCCGCGGGAGCGACGAGCGTGGCGCCGCCGATGCACGCGGCTGCACGCAGTGCGGTGGCGGTTGGAGTGCGGGTGCGGGTGCGGGTGCGGGGGGGCATCTCGCGGGCTCCGGGTTGGGCAGTCGGCGCACGGCGCTGCTGGATGATACGCGCGTGCGGGGCGCGGGTTCCGTGGAACGAAAAAGCGGGGGCCCGCTGGTGCGAGCCCCCGCCCGTGGTGCAGAGATCAACCGCTGAGGGCGGGTTGATTACTGGAAGTGGCCGAAGAAGGCCTGAGCGGCGTCAACCTCGACGGTGTCGTTCGGGTTGTCGGTCCCGGTGGGAGCGATCAGGTCGAGCGACGAGACCTCGAAGACCTGCGTGGAGGTCGGGCCGTTGTTGCGGAAGAGGATGATGAAGTCGAGGGTCGGGTTGTTGGTGCCGCGGATGGCCGTGGCGGGGTTGAAGGTTGCGGGCGAGGTCAGCAGCGCCCAGCCGAGGTTGGTGGTGCTGTTGACGAACGGCGCGGTGGTGGGGAAGAGGACATTGCCGGTGCGCGGGGCGCCGAACTGGAACATGCCGTAGGAGTTGCCGCCCTCGTTGAGGAAGATGCCGATGCCGTAGCCGCCGACGATGTTGGTGATGCCGGCGCCGACCTGGACGCCCAGGTTGGTCATGGTGAAGGCGAAGGAGTTGAGGCAGTCAAAGTCCACGACGATGTTGGAGAAGTCCGAGTCCTCGGAGACGGTCCACACGCCGTCGACGGTGTTGTCGAGCCAGTAGACGAACTGGTCGAGGGGGCCGACGAAGGGCAGGGCGCTGCCGGAGACGACCTGGGAGGTCGCGACGCCGGCGGGGAGGGTCGGACGGGCGGTGGTGGTCGAGAACCCGCTGGCGCGGTTGAAGCCGACCAGGTTCCATCCGGGGAACATGCTGACCGCGCCCACATTGGCGAGGTTGATGTTGAAGACGGTCGCGTTGGGGGCGGTGCGATCGGCGTTCTGGCGACGGTTGTTGGGGTTGAACAGGAGCGGCCCGCCGTTGATCGAGGTGGCCAGCGAGGAGACCGCGAAGCGGCGCCCGTCGGTGGTCTCGACGATCAGGATCACGGGGAAGCCGACGCCGTTGAGGTTGGCGCGGGCGTTGAACGCGGAGATCGGGGCGGAGACATGGAGCTCGAAGCGCCCGTCGTTGCCGGTGACCACCGCGCGGCTGGTGATCGGGGTGCCCCCGTAGCTCCAGCCGAAGAAGCGCCGGTAGAGGTTCTGGAGCAGCCCGCCGCTGGAGCGGAGGACATCCCAGCACAGGTCGACGCGCCCGTTGGCGACGATGTCGGCGGTGGTCTCGCCACGACCGGTGAAGGTGATCGAGGTCAGGCCGCGGGCGGTGATGGCGAGCTGGATGACATCCTCGAGCGTCCGCTCGTTGTCGTCGTCGGCGATGTCCTTGAAGTTGGAGTAGAACTGGAAGTTGTCCTCGTCACGACCGAGGTAGACGAACTCCTCGAGCCCGTAGAGCCAGTTGTTCCACGCCTCGAGCGAGCTGGTGTCCCAGTTGGCGTCGACAGCGAAGGTGGCGTTGTTGTGGGTGGCGGTGATCTTGCGGACCGAGGGGAACGCGACCATCGCGTAGACCTTGGTGCCCGCGGGCAGCGGCGTGGTGCCGTCGAGCGTCGCGGTGCCGATCACATCCATGATCGCCACATCCTGCGTGGGGAAGTTGGACTCCTGCACGCGACGGGCGGTGATGGAGGTGTTGATCGCCGAGATCGCCTTGCCCGAACCGCCGGCGGCGGAGTCGGACGCGATGCGGTTGGTGTCGGTGGCGCCGTTGTAGGTCACGGTGACCGCGTTGCTCATCGAGACCACCCCGTCGGTGATCGAGATCACGATCGTGGAGTTGGACGCGGTGTCCACCGCCACGCCGGTGATGGTGCCGATGCTGAGGGTGAAGTCGCTGTTGGCCAGGGTCGATCCGAGGATCGCCTGGGTCATCGAGAGACGGATGGAGTCCGCGAACCCGTCGGCGTCGGCGTCAGCGAGGAAGGCCCCGTTGAAGGTGCCGCCGTCCACGCCGCTCTGGAGGGCGTTGAACGGCGCGCGGCAGTCGTCGATGGTGTCGCCCGAGAGCGCCTCGTTGTTGTCGGGGTCGACGATCCCGCTGGAAGCGGCGATCGAGACCGTGGCGCCGACGGCCAGGTCGGTGTCGCCGTTGTCGTTGACGAGGGTGAGGCAGTTGTCGGCGGCGAAGAGGAAGCCGTCGCCCGCGGGGAAGCTGCTGGAGAGCCCGGGGCCGAAGAAGACCTGCTCCTCGTTGACGGCGCCGCCGTTGAGCCCGGCGAGGTCCTCACCGAAGTAGATGGCGATGCGGTCGTTGAAGCGGGAGTCGCCCAGGGTGCCGTCGGTCTCGGCGAAGGCCTGGTTGTTGGAGTTGTTGGCGGGCTGGTTGTCGCCGGTGAAGAAGAGGATGACCGCGACGCGGGGACGGGCGCGATCGCCGGAGGTCAGCGAGGCGACATTCACATCAGCGTTGCTGAAGGTGTTGGTGTTCGCGTCCTGCACGGTGCCGGTGCCGACCTGGTACTGGACCTGGATGACATTGGCGTCGCCCGTGCCGGGGATCGCCTCGTTGGGATCGTTGGCGAGCCCGGCGTTCCCGTCGTTGTCCCAGTCGAAGGTGAGCGGGTCGTAGGCGATGCAGACCGCGTTGTTGGTCTCGCGGTCGTCGATGGTGCCGTCACCGTCGAGGTCGATGCTCGAGCGGGTGACGGTGATGTTCGGCAGGTTGTTGTTGGCCGGGGTGGCGTTGACCGCGGTCATGGCCTCGACGAGGGCGCCGTCGGCCCCGACGAGCTGGAAGGGGTTCACGGTCGCCGCCTGGCGGACGAGGGTGAAGCCCGTGTTGACGGTGACATTGCCCATGGGCTCGTCGAAGACGAGGTAGGCGGTGTCCTGGTGGCCGTCGCCGTTGATGTCGCCGAAGGCGGTCAGCTCGAGGGTGGGCTCGATCTCCTCGCCCGCGTCGAGGTCGGTCGTTCCGGCGAAGGTTCCGGTGAAGACATCGACGGGGTCGGTGGTGCCGGCGTCGGTGACGCGGACCTCAAACAGGGCGTTGTCGGGAACGGCGTTGGTGTTGTTGGAGGTCGAACGCCCGTTGGCGCCGATGCCCTCCACGCCGCCCGGGGTCGCGTCGAGCAGGACCGAGAACGGATCGTTCGGGTCCAGCGTCGGGTTGCTCAGGGCGATGGTGGAGTTCTCGGTGGAGGAGCCCGCGGCGTTGGGCCGGCGGAGCACATACACATCGGCGGAGCCGACATTGGTGATCGGGTTGTTGAAGGTGACCCGCACCGCGCCGGCCTGCGCGCCGCCGCCGATCGGGACTTCCTTCACGAACGAGGCGCTGACGGCGCCGAGGGCGACCTGGGTGGTGATCGCCACCGCGTTGGTCGTGGCCTGGTTCTTGACCTCATCGTTGAGGATGTGGTCGACCGCGCCCGCGTTGTGGTCGGGGCGGATGAAGGTGCCGACGGTGGTGTTCGACGCGCCGGCGCGGGCGAACACGAGGATCGTGTTTCCGGCGGCGAAGGTCGGGGGGTCGGTCAGCAGGGTGGGGGTGCCCGCGAAGGTCGCCCCGCCGTCGGTGCTGAGCTCGAAGTCAGCCGCGGCCACGACATTGGCCAGCACGGTGTGGTTCGGGTCGTTGGTCGCGTTGCCCGAGTTCAGGGACTCGGAGAACACGAAGAAGATCTGCGTGCCCGCGGTGTTCAGGATGACCGCGGTCAGGTTCGGACGGGTCACATCGAACCCGAAGTTCTGATCGGCGGCCTCGTTGGCGTTGAAGACCGTCTGCACGCCGTTGATGTTGTTGACATTCAGCACGATGTCACCGGTGGTGACGATCAGGCGGAACGAGGCGACGCCGGCGGTCTGCAGGAAGGACTCGACGCCGACGACATTGGCCAGGTTGATGAGCAGGTCGTTGACGCCGGGGTTGCCCGCGTCGTTGTAGTTCTGGGCCACGACGCCCGCGGAGACCTCCAGGAAGACGCCCGGGATGACCGCGCCGGCCCCGTCGAGCCCGATCAGGGCCGCGCGGGAGACGGGCTGCCCGTCGGTGATGACATTCGCCGCGGCCAGGCCGCCGGCGACATCCACAATGATCGTCGAACGGGGGCCGATGGTCTCGGTGTTCGCCGCCGTGATCGGCTCGACGACCGTCAGGCCGTCCACCGCTGCGCCCAGGGCGCTCGACGCGGCGAGGATCGTTCCCGCCGTCAAGGCCAAGGCCTGCTTGAGGTACCTCATGTTCATTCCTTTCTGCTCCACGTGGTGAAGACGAGTGACTCGTCTTGTCTTGGCTTCCCCGCGTCGGACCCGACCGACCACGAGGAGAGTTGTCTGTATCAGCCGCGGCGTGCACACACCGCGGCGCGTCGCTCCCTTGCTTCATCACTCGCGTGCCGTGCTTCTCGGCCAAGCGCCGACGACGGGGCGAGTTTCCGCCACTTCCAAAGCCCGGACGGGGCTCCGCCCGGGTTATCGGCTCTTGGCGAGCGTACCGCTCAGAGTTAGTCCCCGCAAAGTCCGGGGGAGGTTGTCCACATCGCCCAACCAGCCCCGAATGACCCCTGAACCCGCCCCGGCACCGCGCCGAGGCCCCTTCCGGTCCCGCTCCGACGCCCGGCGTCGGGATCGGTTCCGAGAAATCGCCCCCCGATGGAGCGGTTTCCTTCGGCACTATCGGCCGGAGCGCACCGGCATCCCCCGTTTTTGTTCAGTGCTCACAAACTTCGCAGGGCGCACGACGACCGCAGCCGCGATCATCGAAAGAGATGATCCGCGGGCCTGCCGCGCAACTCAATGGTTATCGGGCGTTTGTGGCGGCCAGCGACGCGGTCAGCCCAGCGCGGGACCCATCGGAACGGGCGCGGGCAGCGGGGCCTCGAGGGCGCCCGAGCGGTAGCCCTCGAGGAGCGCCTTGGCCACGAAGCGGACGACATCGCTCTTGCGGCGCGTGCCGAGCTTCTGGTTGAGGCGCATCAAATGAGTGCGGAGCGTCGGGAGGGCGATCTGGAGCGCCTCGGCCATCCATTCGTTCGTCCCGCCGCGACAGATGGCGAAGACGACCTCGCACTCGCGGGTCGTGAGCGCCTTGAGCGACCGGGAGAGGAAGTGGGCCTCGTGGTCGAGCAGGTTGAGGGTGGCGCACTCCGCGGAGCCGGCGTCTTCGACGGAGGACTTCCGCCGCGCCTTGCGGGCCCGGACCTTCCGGGCGCTGCGGGCCTGGAATCCCAGGACGCCCTCGGAGGCGGCCTCGGCGCCCGGAGCGAGCGTGGCCACCCCGGCGGCGGCGATCCGGCCGCGCTCCGCGAGCCCCGCAGGACGGACCAGGTTGCGCACGAACGACGACGGCGATTCAACATCGCCCCGGTACCGGAGCTTCTGGCCTGGCACGAAAGTAGTCATCACCCTCTCCCCTGTCGGGAGCCCCATGCACACATCGACGACGGGCGACACACCCTGAATCGGGGAAGTTGTCGGGCCACCCAGCCCGAGTTCCCTCACTCCGATGCCCGTGCCGAAAATAGGACTCCCCTAAAACGGTACCCGATCCGGGCGGGGACGCAAGGGGCCGGAGCGCTCCTGAACAGAGGTTTGCGAATCCCAACCGAGCCGATTCCTGCGAGCAGGTAGGAAATGAGAGAGTGGCGGGCGCATGGCAAGCGCCCGACCAACCGGCCCCATCCACCCGTCCGGGCGGTGGAATCGGGAGCGGGGAGTGATCCGGGGGGCCGGTCGGACCGATCCACCAAGTCGAACGCGGCGGGGGCATCCGCACCCTGACAGATTCCGCATTCCCGGACCGTTCCTCCGGAGGAGCCGCTGCCCATGAAGCTGGACGACATTCTCCGTCAGGCGCACGAGCTGGACGCGTCGGACATCCATCTGGTGGCCGGCCATCCCCCGGTGGTGCGGGTCCACACCGTGATGACCCCCATGGACGCGGCGGTGCTGACCCCCGAGACCACCCAGGGCTTCATCAAGCACATGGCGAGCCCGGAGGCGCTGGCGACCTTCGACCGCCAGCGGGACTCGGACTTCTCCTACGAGGTGAAGGGGCTGGGGCGCTACCGCGTCAACGCGCACTCCCAGCGGGGCGTGATCGGGATCGCCATGCGGGCGATCAAGACCAAGGTCCCACCCCTGGGCACGCTGAACCTTCCCGAGGTGATCAGCCAGCTGACCTACCTCCCCCGCGGCCTGGTGCTGGTCACGGGGGACACCGGCTCGGGTAAGTCGACGACCCTGGCGGCGATGATCCAGGCGATGAACGAGCGCTACAAGGCGCACATCATCACGCTGGAGGACCCCATCGAGTACGCCCTCCAGTCCAACCAGTGCCTGATCGAGCAGCGCGAGCTCGGGCAGGACATGCCCTCGTTCGCCTCGGCCCTGAAGCACGCGCTGCGCCAGGACCCGGACATCATCCTGGTCGGCGAAATGCGCGACCTGGAGACGACCTCGCTGGCGCTGACGGCGGCGGAGACCGGGCACCTGGTGCTCTCGACCCTGCACACGGTGAGCGCGAGCCAGACGGTCGAGCGCATCATCGACATGTACCCGGCGAACCAGCAGAACCAGATCCGCGCCATGCTGGCGGACACCCTGCAGGCGGTGGTCAGCCAGACCCTGTTCTCCCGCGTCGACTCGAGGGGCATGGTGCCCGCGGTGGAGGTGCTGCTGTGCACGCCCGCGGTGCGGAACATCGTCCGCGAGGGGCGCACCTTCGAGATCCCCAATGTCATCGAGACCAACCGCGCCATGGGGATGCGCTCGCTGGACGCCTCGATCGCCGAGCTGTACTTCAACGGGATGATCAGCCGCGACGACGCGATCGCCCAGGCGGCGTACCCCGACAAGCTGGACCGCCAGCTGGCGGCGTGAGTGAAAGCGAGAAGCGAGAAGGCGAGAAGCGAGAAGGCGAAAAGCGAAGAGAGGACCGGCACGATGGGGGCGTGAGCATGTTCGGGACATTCCGCTTGGATCTCTCGCTCCCCGCTCTCCGCTCTCCGCTCTTCTGAGGATTGCCCATGCCCGCGTACCGCTACCAGGTCCGTTCCTCGTCAGGCCAGACGGTCGTGGGCGTCCTGCCGGCCGACAGCGCCAGCGCCGCGGCGAACCTGCTGCGGGCCCAGGGCAACCATGTCCTGGCGCTCACGCCCATCCAGGCCGGGTCGGCGGGCGGCTCGCTGCTCAAGCGGATCGGCGAGCTGAACTCGGGCAAGCCGACGCTCAAGCATGTGCTGGACTTCACCACGCAGCTGGCGGTGATGGTCCGCGCGGGCATCGGCATCCGCTCGGCGCTGGAGGGGATCGCCGAGCAGACCGAGCACACGAAGTTCAAGCAGATCATCCTGGGGCTCAAGACGGATGTGGAGTCGGGCAAGCAGTTCTCCGAGGCGCTGGGGCGCCACCCCAAGCTCTTCAACGCGCTGTATGTGAACATGGTCCGCGCGTCGGAGATGTCCGGCTCGTTCGGCAAGATGCTCGACCGCATCGCCTCGTACACCGCCCAGCAGATCGAGACCAAGAAGATGGTCATCGGCGCGATGATCTACCCCGGCGTCATCGCCACGATGGCGGTGGCGGTCACCGTCTTCCTGCTCACCTTCGTGCTGCCCCGGTTCGGGCAGGTCTTCGAGGGCAAGGAGGCGGTGCTGCCCTGGGCGACGACCTTCCTGATGGCGCTCAGCGCCTGGATGGTGCTCTACTGGCCCTACCTGGTCGGCGCGCTGTTCGGGGTGGGGATCGGGCTGTTCCTGTTCCTCAAGACCGAGGTCGGCTCGTGGTGGTTCGACAACATGAAGCTGAGGGTGCCCATCTTCAAGCGGATGTTCAAGGCGCTGTACATCAGCCGCTCGCTGCAGACGATGGGCGAGCTCATCAACGCCGGCGTGCCCATGCTGGACACCATCGCCATCACCGGCGACATCGCGGGCAACAAGCTCTACAAGAAGATGTGGCGCACGGTGTACACCTCGGTGAAGCAGGGCAAGAAGATCGCCAACACGCTCCTGCAGACCAAGCTGCTCCCCCACGCGGTCGTGCAGATGATCGGCGCGGGCGAGGAGTCCGGTAAGCTCGGCGAGGTGCTCGACGAGGTGGCGGCCTACTACACCAAGCAGTTACGGGACGCCATCAAGGCCGCCACCAGCATGATCGAGCCCGTCATGATCATCATCATGGGATCAATCGTCGGATTCATCGCCATGGCGATCATCCTGCCCATCTTCAAGATGAGCCAGATCGTGCGGTAGCCGATACAGGGGACGGAGCGCGAGCGCCGGGCGGGATCCCGGCGCCCGCCCGGAGCGAGGTCCCCCATGCTCGACGCACCCGGGTCCCGAGGCCGAACCTTCGCAGCGCACGCCGAACGGCGCAACGCGGGCGGGTTCACGCTGCTCGAAACGGCGCTCACCACCGTCATCCTGGGCGTGGGCGTGCTCGCGGTGATGGAGGCCCAGCAGACCTTCATCGTCCGCAACTCCTGGTCCACCAGCGCGTCGACCGCGGCCTACCTCGCGGAAGAGGTCCGCGAGATGTCCAAGACCTACACCCGCCACGACCGCTTCACCGGAGGGCTCTACTACCTCGACGACGCCGACCCCGACACCCTCGCCGGCTGGGGCCCCGAGGCGGGCGAGACCGAGGCGGACGACTTCGACGACCTTGACGACCTCGACGGCGCCGTCTTCGGCAACGCGACGACCTTCCCCGACGGCTTCACCATGACGCGGCGCCTCACCGGACCCATCAACTCGTTCGGGGTCGTCATCCCCGAGACCCGCTACGACGGCACCACCGAGACCATCGTCCTCCCCGCCGGGGGCGACCCCGTGCCCGTGGCGATGCGGGGCTGGACGCAGATCGTCACCGTCGAGAAGGTCAACCCCTACGACATCAGCGAGGTGGTGCCCGACAACGAAGATGAACGCGACGGCGCAACGGTGCTCCGCGCGGTCGACCGCTACCCACTCCGCCTGACCGTGGTCGTGCTCTGGCAGCCGGACGCGGCCGCGGCGGCGGTGGAGAACGCCCGGGTGTCCTGGGTCGTGTTCCCGTGAGCGGACGGAACCGGGGCTCCGGGGTTCCCGGGGTCCGGGGGTCCG
>DOJA01000183.1 GCA_003511945.1 Phycisphaerales bacterium
GGGGGGGGGGGGGGAGGGGGGCGGGGGGGGGGGGGGGGGGGATGCGGTGCCGGTCGACGCGGGTGCGGGGGATGCTCCCGGTGCGGCGCCGGTGATGAGATAGATGAACCCCTCGTGCAGGGAGGCGGTGAGCGTGAGGGGGCGGAAGACTTCGCCTTCGCGTTCCGCGGGCGACATCGTGGGCTCGGTGAGGGTGGCGCGGGCGCCGGGGACCTCGGGCGTGCGGACCTGGAAGGCGAGTTCGATGCGCGCGACGGTCGTGGGCGCGCCGGGGTCGGCCTCGTCGAACGAGGGCCAGCAACGGACGATGGCCCGGAGGACCCCGCTGGGGAGCGAGCGGCGCTGACCGTTGATGACCAGGGGCGCGGGCCCTCCCGCGCGGCGTCCTGCGAAGACCTCGGTCCAGCGCGGGAGCCAGGCGTGCCACTGCTTCTGGTTCAGCCCGACGGGAGGGAGGGCGCGCCGGAGGGCTTCCAGGGCGGGGGCGGGCGCGCGCAGCGCGGCGATGCCATTGAGCGCCCAGGCGGCGCGGAGGGATTCATCCTCGGGCCAGGCGCCCTCGCTGTGCTGGGCGAGGGCGCGAGCGACGGCGTTGTCGGTGTCGTCGGCGATCCACCAGTGGACCTCCAGCCCCGAGCCGCCGTGGGCGACGATCGGGGGCGGGGCGCCGGTCGGTTCGGCGACGGTGGGCGGCACGCGCGGCGCGCACGAGCCCAGCGCGAGCAGCAGGAGAGACGCTGGAACCAGGCGGATCACGCGGCCCCGAGGGCGAAGTCGTTGACGCGGTCGATCATGCGCCGGATCAGCCCGATGTGCCGGCGCGTGTGCGTGAAGGCGATGCGGGGGAGCTCGAGGAGTTCCGACTCGGTGTCGTACGGGCCGCGCTGGACGATGCGTCCCTGGGCGATGAGGGGGGCGAACTCTTCGTTGAGGCGCTCGACCTGCGCGGGCGTGAGGCGGCGCTTGATGCGGATCACCAGATCGTCGTTCACATAGCGCGACGAGTGGTAGTTCGCATAGAAGCGACAGACATGGTCGGCGGCGTCCTCCGGGGTTCGGGCGAGGTAGTAGAGCCCGGGGTCCTCGGGGCTGATGAAACCGCCCTTGAGGAGTTCCTCGCGGATGTAGCGGTCCCAGTGGGACCAGTAGGTGCTGTCCGGCCCCTCGATGAGGACGACGGGGACCATGTGGCTCTTGCCGGTCTGGACGAGCGTGAGGACTTCCAGGAGTTCGTCGTGGGTCCCGAACCCGCCGGGGAATCCGGCGACGGCCTCGCACTGGCTGAGGAAGATGAGCTTGCGGGTGAAGAAGTAGCGGAAGTGGATGAGCTTGTCGTCGCCGGCGATGACGGTGTTGGCGGTGGTCTCGAAGGGGAGGCGGATGGCGAGCCCGAAGGAGGACTCGCGTCCGGGCCCCTCGTGCCCGGCCTTCATGATGCCGTCGCCCGCGCCGGTGATGGCCAGCCAGCCGCGTTGGGCCATGATGCGGCTGAACTCGACGGCGGCGAGGTAGTCGGGGTGCGTAGCGGGGGTGCGGGCGGAGCCGAAGATGCTGATCTTGTGCGGTTCGGCGTACTCGGCGAAGACGCGGTAGGCGTGGCGGAGTTCCTTGAGTGAGGCGGAGAGGAGTTTGAGTTCGCCCGTGCCGCGCTCGTCGGTGATGAGCTTGAGGGCGGTGACGATCATGTCCCGGATGAGGCGTCCGTCGAAGGCGTCGGGGCGTCCGCCGCACTCGGTGATGAGGTCGTCGATCCGGGCGACGAAGTCGGGCTGATCGATGCGCCGGTTCCCCGGGGCGCGTCGGTGCTCGGGTCCGAGGTGGTGTTCGGTGGACCTGGATTCCGGGGAGTCGGTCATGGCTGGGCCTGTTCGGCTGGGCTGGCGACGACGCCCGCGGGCGTCTTTCGTGGGGCGGTGTTGAAGATCGTACCGAGCATGCGCCGGGTGGCCTGCCACTGCTCGAGGGAATACTCCGGGTTGGCGAGCGTGCCCCGGACAACGGAGGTGACGAACTCGTCGCGCAGCCCCTTGAAGATGTCGGACAGGATGGGGATGGTGTCGCGCCCTCGGGTGGAGAAGCGCAGGTCCAGGGCCGCGCTGGGGAAGGTGATCGTGCCCTGGCCCGCGATGATGACCGATGGGGACTCGGCTTCAAGGGCCTCGAACTCGACGCGTGGCCCGCGAAGGAAGAAGGCGGCTGAGGCGAACTCGACCCGCTCGCCCAGGGGCAGCTGCAGGTTGGAGAGGCGCAGGAGGGGCAGGACTCCCGGGAGGGAGAGCACCTCCGCCCCGGCGACGCGGAGGCGTCCCCTGCCGCGCCGGGTATCGGGACGGCCGATGAAGCCCTCGACCGATGCGGCGGCGTCCAGGAGCCCGCGGGAGGCGGGCTGGAAGGAGGCCGCGTCGCTGAGTTCGATTCCCGACGCGGTGAGGTCGTGCAGCATGGAGGCGAAGTCGACGCCGGCGGCCTGGGCGTCGAGGGCGTAGAAGGTGTCGCGCGCTGTCGCGGGGGATCCGGGGGAGCCGGTGGATCCGGGGGAGCCAGGGGAGC
>DOJA01000108.1 GCA_003511945.1 Phycisphaerales bacterium
GGCGCGGGCGTCCTGCGCGGCTGGGCGGTCGTGGGTTCCTCACCGTCCGATGGTGTAGGTGGCCTCCAGGGCGCGGGCGATGCGGGTGCGGACATCTTCGAGGTGAGCGAGGGTGTAGGGGTCGGCGCCGGACTTCTGGGCGGCGTCGGCCATCTTGTCGATCCGCTTGAGTTCCTGCACCGCGAGCGTGCTGATGGTCCGCAGGGAGGGGCTGATCGTGGAGTCCAGCAGCGCCAGTGTGACCAGGCGCCCCACCTGCTCGCGCTGAAGATTGCGACGGAACGAGGAGACCATGGGCTTGGCGGCGGAGAAGTTCCCCCGCGCCGGGGTGGCCAGTTCGCTCCACGCGGCGTCGGTCACGGCGGTGACGACCTCCGCGAGCGTGAAGGGGTTCGCCTCGCCCGTGGTGCGGAACTCGTTGTCGTAGACCCGGCGCAGCGTCGTGGGGTTCATCAGGGCCGAGAGCGCAAAGGCCTGGATGCCGCCGACCATGTCGTGGACGGTGTAGGACTGGTCCTGCTGGAACTCGGTGAAGGAGGTGGAGTCGTAGAAGTGCTCCTTGGCGAAGTGGCGGACGAGGTCGGGGGTGAGGCCGAAGGCCTCGTCGCGGAAGGAGTGGTCGATGACCATCTTCAGCGCCTGGCGCTGGCGGTCGGCGGGGATGTCGCTGATGGGGACGGGGTTGCCGGGGTCGCCCTTGAAGTCGTTGCGGTAGAACGACCCGCCCACCCATCGGGAGGCGACGCCGAGCATCTGGGCGTGGGCGCCCAGGAGGGTCTGGTAGCGGCGCCGGGCCATGGCCCAGGGCTCGCCGTCCTTGACGATTTTGTCGAGCAGCTTGCCCCGCAGGTCGGCCACCAGGGAGAGGCGTGAGGCGGCGAACTCGAGATTGTCGGCGCCCATCTCCCAGGTGTTGTTCCTCGGATCGGCCCCGAAGAAGGTGGCGGCCTGGGACTGGAAGATCAGGTCGGGCTCGCCGACGCGGGCCTTGACCTTGTCGAGCTGGTCGTCGGGGCCGTAGCCGTAGGCGATGACCCACTTGTCGTATGGCCCGAGCATGGGGGTCGCGTAGGGGCCCTGCACCTCGCCCAGGTTGTGGTTGATGTTGGCGGCGACATAGTCCATGACGGAGCCGACGGTTGGGCCGTTGAACCCGGGGGAGTTGATCTCCTTGAGGGTGCGGATGGTGGAGGCGATCATGTTGTGCTGGAGCCCGAGGCAGTGCCCGACCTCGTGGGCGGAGATGTAGCGGATCATCTGGCCGAGGTACTCTTCGGGCAGGCCGTCGAGGGTGTCGGCGCCCTTTGTGTCCAGGGCGCCCGCGAGGAAGGCGGCGTCGGCGAGCCCGAGGTCGACCGCGAGCAGCTCGCCGATTCGGCAGTCGGCGCCGCTGGCGCCGATGGCCATGCGCGAGCGCCCCGGTTTTTCGGCGGCGGCGCCCTCACGCCGGGCGGCCAGGACCTCGTCACGCCTTTCCGGGGGCGCCAGGCGCACGCGGGGGTCCCAGTCGGGGTGCTGGTCGAAGAAGGCCAGGGCCTCGGGGCCGAAGGACTGCGCGGTGAGGGTCTCGGAGAGACTCTCGAGCATCCAGCGGACCGAGCGCGTCAGCCCCTGGTGCCAGACGACATCGGCGTCGAGGATCTCGCCGGTGTAGGGGTTCACGCGGCTGGGGCCGATGGCGTAGCCCTGGTCGCTCACATTCCAGCGGAAGAAGTTGTAGCGGGCGTCCTCGGGGTCCTTGTCCATGTGGGCGCCGGTGGCGGCGTCCTGCTGGTAGACCACGACGGCGTTGTCGAACCCGATCTCGGAGTACGCCTGGTTCCACATGGCGATGCCCTCGCGGACATGCTTGCGGAACTTCACCGGGGTGGTGTGCTCGATGTACCAGACGATGGGCTCCTTGGGAGGGCTGACCTTCAGCGCGGGGTCGGCCTTCTCGAGGTTCCAGCGGGTGATGTAGCGCTCGGCGACCTGCTGGTTGGCTTCCTTGGCGAAGTCCGAGTACCAGGCGTAGAAGTAGCCGAAGCGCTCGTCGGCCTTGCGGGCCTTGAACCCCGGGGTGCCCGCGAGTTCGCCGATCGAGTACGCGGCGCGGACGATCTGCCCGTCGGGCTTGGGGGCCTGGTACTCGAAGACGAGATTCTCGGGGAACGCCTTGGCCTTGGTGAGCTTCGCCAGCGCGGGGTTGAGGGCGGGCAGGTCCGGGCCGTACTGGCCGAAGATCGATGAGCCGAACAGCTTGTCGGCCTGCTTCGTGGCGATCGCGCCCAGGTCAATGACCGGTCGGTTGCCCTCGGCCATCGCGATGATCGGCGTGCTCAGGACGACGCGCCCGGTGTAGAGCTGGGCGACGGAGTCCTTGGCCTGCTTGTCGCCCTCGGTCCGGGACAGCAGGTCCGGCGCGACGAGCGCCAGCTGCTTGTCGTATCGCTCCCAGCGGACATAGTGGGTCGGCCCCATCACGCCCGCCTCGGGGTCGCCGGCGCTGACGGTGCAGGCGATCATGATGTCCTGCTTCTCGTAGTTCGCGGGCAGCACCGCGACGAGGCGCCCGGTCTTGGGGTCGGAGTAGAGGTCGTAGAGGGGCTTGGAGCCGTCGGAGGTGGAGACGACCTTGGTGAGCCCGTCGATCGCCTTCTCGAGGGGCGGGAACTCCGGCGGCTTGGGGGCCTCGGCCCCGCCCGCGGCGGGAGCAGCCCCGCCCGGCGCACCCCCGGGGGGGCCACCAGGCGCCGGCTGCGCGACGACCGACGCGCTCCCCGCGCCCAGCATCAGCACGAGGGCTCCCATTCCCGTCCTCACGACCGCGTTCGGCGTCTTCATGGCGTCCACCGTTGTCCCTGTTCGCGCCGCGCCCGCGCCGGGGCCACCGCCCCGCCAGTTCAGGCCCGTCCACTGTGGTACACGCGCCGCTCGCGCCCAGTTGCCCCCTGTTGAACGCGATTGCGGCACCCACCGGCCCATAGGAAAAGACCCCGGGGGGTGAACCGGGGTCTGATGGAATCTCTCACTCGCTCCAAACCAAGGCGGCTCAGCGCCGGCGACGGACGCTCACCAGCCCGCCCAGCCCCAGCAGGGCCAGCGCGCCGGGGGCGGGGACGACCTGGCCGCGGATCTCGCCGCCGGGGCGGTGGGTGCTGTGGATGTTGACATACCAGAGCCCGTCGAGCAGTTCCTGCTCGGAGGCCTGGCTGATCATGGTCATGCCGACCATCGGGCTGGCGATGCTGCCGCCGGAGAGGGCAACGAGGTCAAGCCGCACCAAGGCGGCGACGCCGACGGGCGCCGGGCCGTGGAAGTGCGCGACCGTTGGAGTGCCGATCAGCCCGGAGTAGGTGATCGTCCACGACAGCACATTCGTGATGTCGTCGTACGCCACCGAGCCGAAGCCCGTGCCGGGTGTGACGACTGGAACCGGGGCCTCCTGAAGCCCGTCGATCGGGAACTCGAACAGATAGGACACCGCGCTCGCCGAACCCGCTGCGCCGAGCGCGGCGACGGCAGCGATGACAGAAGTGACGCGCATCTGAACTCCTCCTTATAGGGATCCGGCCTGTGGGCCGGACCGACTGTGTTTCGCGGCCCCTCGCTCGGCCGCCCACCGGAAGAGAGACTACCCCACGCCCCAACGGAGGCCAGCGAGAATCGGTGAGATTCGTGTGACAACAGCCATCGAGCCGCGGAGGAATCACGCAAGGGCCTGCTCTTCAGACAGTTGCGTCGGACTCGCCCTGGGGTGTGCCGGTCGGCGGGCGCTCGCCGGTGCGCCGGTAGGCGGCGCGGGAGTTCGCGTACTGCTCGGGCGAAACCCGGAGATCGGGCTCACCCGATGGACCCAGCCCTTCGCCCGTCTCGTGCTGGCGGTGCAGTTCCTTCAGGAAGGGCACGCACCAGCGGCAACCCGTGCCCGCGCCCAGGCAATCAGAGATGAGCGAGGCCACCTCGGGCTTCTCGCGCTCGAGAAATGTCCGGATCTTGCGCAGGGAGACATGGAAGCACAGGCACACCTCGTCGTCGGGGTCCACGCCCAAGCGTATGTCCTCCGGGCACCGTTCCCCAACCCCCAAACCCCACACCCGAGACCCGGAACCGGAGACCCCAGACCACACACCCCGGCC
>DOJA01000110.1:0-154 GCA_003511945.1 Phycisphaerales bacterium
AGACCCCAGACCCCCTACGGAAACCCCCGCACGATGACCCAGGTTGGCGCCCGCTCGTGGACGGAGGTTGTCGCGACCAAGGCCACCAAGGTCCCCGAGGGGCTGTGGCTGCGCTGCCCGGCCTGCGCCGCGATGATCTACCGCAAGCAGATGG
>DOJA01000110.1:294-694 GCA_003511945.1 Phycisphaerales bacterium
CGCAAGCAGATGGAGGCGAACAAGTCCGTCTGCCCCGAGTGCGATCACCACTACCGTATCGGGGCCGCGGAGCGCATCCGTCAACTGGTCGACGACGGCTCGTTCGAGCCGATGTTCGCGGGGCTCATCACCACCGATCCCCTGAAGTTCACCGACCTGAAGCCCTACGCCGAGCGCCTGCGGGCCGAGCAGCACAAGACGGGCCAGCGCGAGGGCGTGCAGACCGGGCGCGCGTTCGTCAAGGGGCGCCCGGTGATGCTCTGCTGCCTGGACCTGACCTTCTTCATGGGCACGCTGAGCAGCGTGGTGGGCGAGAAGATCACGCGCTCGATCGAGCACGCGACGGAGAACGACCTGCCGCTGATCATCGTGTCGTGCTCGGGCGGCGCGCGGATGCAGG
>DOJA01000110.1:782-5549 GCA_003511945.1 Phycisphaerales bacterium
CGCTGATGCAGATGGCCAAGACGAGCGCGGCCCTCGCGCGGTTCGACGACGCGGGCGGGCTGTTCATCAGCGTGCTCACCGACCCGACGACGGGGGGCGTGTCGGCGTCGTTCGCGATGCTGGGGGATGTGATCTTCGCGGAGCCCCGGGCGCTGATCGGCTTCGCCGGGCCGCGGGTGATCCAGCAGACGATCCGCCAGGAGCTGCCCGAGGGGTTCCAGACGGCGGAGTTCCTGCTCAAGAGCGGGCTGATCGACCGGGTGGTGCACCGCCACGACCTGCGGAACGAGATCGCGCGGGTGATCGACTACGCGGGGAAGTAGACCACCGCTTCGCGGTGTTGAGAAGGTCGTAGAGCGCCGCGGGAGTGAATCCCGCGGCTTTCGAGACTCGGCTGAACGCCTTCTCCCGGCCCTGAGGGTCGAGGATCATTGCCACGGGTGGACGCCGCCGCAGGCGGCCGGAACCCGTGGATGAATCGCCAATGACATGTCCCGCCACGGAGCGTCGTCCCACCCAGGTCAGCGCGGTCGCGCTGACCACCGGCGCTCCCGCGACGGCGATGCCCTGCAGGCCCGAGCCGTCAACAAGGAAGATCACATCTGCGACGATGGCCAGCGCGGTGGATCAACAAACCCACATCACTCCCAGACGCACCCAACGGATTGCCTTGCGATGCAATGCGGACGAGACGGATTGAGGCCGAATCGGTTCGCGCCCGGCTCGAAGGGCCGGGATCGTTGCCGCCGGTCGAAGTCTCCGAAGGCGGCCCGAACCGACGGACCGTCCGCCGCTCATTCCGACGGTCCGGATTCCTCCAAGGGCCAATCCCTCGTCGCGTCCTCAAGCAGCGAGACAAGTACGGGAACATCTTCGGTCGCAGTGCGCCACAGTCGATCGCGATCGACGGCCCAGTAGACATGAACCAGCACATTCCGCATGCCGACGATCTGACCCCAGGGCAGATGGGAGGCGCGAGCCCGGCCCGCGTCGGTCGTGCGTGCCGCGGCTTCGCCGATCTCCAGGATCGCGTGAGAGACCGCCCTCACCAGCATCGCATCGGAGTCGAGATCGGCCCGCGTCCGCTCAGAAACAAACCCCATGACATCCCGCGCCGCGTCGAGCATGTGCTGGACGCGGATGCGGTCCCGATCTGGTGATCCCTCACGCGGCATGAAGCGTTCGGGCATTGGCCAGCACAGTGCTGCGGAAGTACTGGGAAAGGTCGCCTGGCGTCCGCAGATCCACCGGCCGCCCGAGCATCTCACTCAACTCCGACGCCATGCCCGCGAACGCGAGCAGGCCGGGGGTGCGCCCGGGAGCAAACTCAACGAGCATGTCGATGTCGCTCTCCGGGCGGAATCGATCGGTGAGGATGCTGCCGAACAGGGCACAGCGCGCGATGCCATGGCGACGGCAGAACGCTGCCAGCCGTTCCTCCGGAATTGCCACGCCGTGCAGGACCATCGTCGGTGCTCTCGTCGAAGGGTAGCCCCCTCAGCTCACCACGCTCCCCGCCGGGACCTCTCCTGACGGGCTTAGCACCACCACCCGGCGCTCAGCCCCGGGGGCGCCCTCCGGGGAGCCAGCGTCGTTGGGGATATCGCTCGCCGCCAGGAGCATGCCGCGGGACTCCTCGCCCCGGATCACCCGGGGAGCGAGGTTGGCGACGATGACGATCAGTTTCCCTACCAGTTCCTCGGGCTTGTAGAACGCCTTGATCCCCGCGCAGATCTGGCGGGGGGTGCCCGAGCCGTCGTCCACCTGCAGTTTCAGAAGTTTGTCGGCGTTGGGGTGGGGCTCCGCCTGCAGAACCCGGGCTACCCGCAGGTCGACCTTGGCGAACTCATCGAACGCGATCTGCGGCTTGGGCTCGGACATCGGGCGGGGGCTCCTCGAGGGACGCACTCGACGCAGGGGCGCCGGGTCGGAGTGTAGCGGGCCGCCCCGACGCGCCGATACGCTCTGAGAGAGGGCGCCTCCAAGGCCGAGGCCCGACTCCGAGGAGATTCTGCGTGATACGGATCAACGCGGCTCGGCGCGTGGTTGGGCTGTTCGCACTGGCGGCGCTGGTGGCCCTGGCCCCGGCGGCAGTGGCCCAGAGCATCCCGGGGCGGATCGAACGCCTGCTCATGGACCCGGGGTTGTCGGGGTCCAGGACGGGCGTGGTCCTGCTGGACCCCGAGACCGGCGAGGCCATCGCGGCGGTGAACGCCGACGAGTCGCTCATCCCCGCGTCCAACATGAAGATCCTCACCTCCGGCGCCGCCCTCGCGGTGCTGGGGAGGGACTTCCGCTTCCGAACGGAGCTGGTCCACGACCCTGAAGCCGCCGGCGCGAACGGCGCTCAGGGGCGCATCGTCCTGCGCGGCAGCGGGGACCCGGCGCTCGCGGATCCGGAACTCCTCAAGAGCATGAAGATGACGGTCGAGGACCTGCTCGACGCCTGGGTCGAGGCGATCAAGAAGGCCTCGCCCTTGGGCGTCGGGGAGCTGGTCGTCGATGACCGCGTCTTCGACCGCCAGTTCGTACACCCCACCTGGCCTGTGCAGCAACTGAACCGCTGGTACTGCGCCGAGGTCAGCGGGGTGAACTTCCACACCAATGTGCTCTCGATCTTCACCGAGCCCCAGGGCGAGGGGCAGCCGCCCCGCCTGACCCTGGAGCCCGCCGCCCCGTGGCTCAGCGTGCGCAACAAGGCCCGCAGCGTGCGTACCGGGAACCACACCGCCTGGGCCGCCCGGGACCTGAGCACGGGGGCCATCACGCTCCACGGCGACATCCGGTGGGCCAACGACCCCGTCGAAGTGGCCATGAGCGACAACGCCGGGTTCGTCGGCCAGTTGCTGGCGGACCGGCTGGCCAGGGCGGGGCTCCGCCCGGCGACGGTGCGCAGCGCCGAGCCCGATGAGGATCTCACGAAGGGCAAGGTGATCCACGCGGTGGTGACGGACCTGGCGACCGTGCTGCAGCGCTGCAATGTGGACTCGCACAACCTGTACGCCGAGGCGCTCATCAAGCGCCTGGGACGGGAGGTGACGGGCGCTCCCGGCTCGTGGAGCAACGGGTCGGCGGTGCTCCGGATGGTGCTCAGCCAGCGCCTGGGCGCCCGGGCCGGGCAGACGATCACGGTGGCGGACGGCTCGGGCATGAGCCGCGAGAACCGCGTGACGCCCCGGATGCTGGCGTCGTGGCTGGCGTCGCTTGCGAGCGACCCGGCGCTGGCGCGCCCGTTCTTTGAAAGTCTGCCCGAGGCGGGCGAAGAGGGGACGCTGAAGAAGCGGTTCCGGGGCAAGGAGCTGCGCTACGAGGTGCGCGCCAAGAGCGGCTACCTGACCGGGGTGTCCTCCCTGTCGGGGATGGTGTCGGACCGCACCTCGGGGCGCTCGGTGGTGTTCTCGGTGATCACGAACGACAAGCCCAACCGGGTAAGTCTGGCCGCGGTGCGCGACATGGAAGAGCAGGTCGTCGTGCTGGCGCAGGAATGGCTGGAGCGCCAGGCGGGGGCCGAGCGCCCCCGCCAGGGCGGGTGAGAGCGCCGCAGATCGATCGAGATGCTCGCTCCCCCGACGGCGCGTGCCTCCGCTTGGGTGCTCGTCCGATCGGAGGGGGCAGGCGCGGCGCTCGCGGGGGCCGGCTGCCCACTCCCTGGCTGGGCGGACGAGGCGCGCCGCCCGGAGGATGGAGTCCGAGGTCGCCGCTCGATGGCGGCGGTCAGGCCACCCGAAGCAGGGGGGTTTGCGTGGGCCGCCGCGCTGTTCACGCCGATCGGTCGTCCGGGTGACCGATGTTCGGGCGGGTCCGCGCTATGATGGGCCGCGCACGGGGCCGGAACCCTGCGAGAGAGCCGTATCCCCCACTGAGCACACTCGACCGAGAGGCCCCATCCGCATGTCCATCAACTACCAGCGCACGCGAGAGATGACGATCGACGAGCTGCTGCTCGAGAACCGGGTCGTCTTCCTGTTCGGAGAGATCAACCACGCCTCGTCGGCGCGGCTCATGATGCAGATGCTGTACCTGGAGAACCAGAAGAAGGGCCAGGACATCAACTTCTACATCAACTCCCCGGGCGGCGCGGTGGACGACACGCTGGCGATCTACGACACCATGCGGTTCCTGTCGTCCAAGGTGGCGACCTACTGCGTCGGGCGGGCGTACTCGGGGGCCGCGGTGCTGCTGGCGGCGGGGGAGAAGGGCAAGCGGTTCATCCTGCCCCACGCCAAGGTGATGATCCACCAGCCCTACGGCGGCGTCACCGGGCAGGCGTCGGACATCCAGATCCAGGCGGAAGAAATCCTCAAGAACAAGCAGGTTCTCAACGAAATCCTCGCCGCCCGCACCGGCAGACCCATGGCGGACATCGAGCGCGACAAGGAACTGGCCGCGCTGGGCGGCGAGAAGCGCGAGATTGCCTTCGGCCACCAGATCCGCAGCTACGTCCTGCATCCCTACCAGATGGTCAAGGACCACCGCACGGACCATGAGACGGGCAACACCTCCGCGGTGCTGGACGGCGACATCCAGCCCTTCATCGAGACCTTCCTGAGGAGCCGCCGCAAGTCGTAGCGGCGCGGGAGAGACGGCCATGCGGCGCGCGCTGCTGTCGGTGACGGACAAGACGGGCCTGGTGGACTTCGCGCGCGTCTTGGCCGGGCGCGATTTCGAGCTGGTGGCTTCGGGCGGCACCGCGCGCGCGCTGCGCGAGGCGGGCCTGGGCGTGACCGAGGTGGCCGAGGTGACCGGCTTCCCCGAGATGCTCGACGG